>CAZJZF010000007.1:0-7098 GCA_964550385.1 uncultured Lentimicrobiaceae bacterium
GTATCATGCACAACAAGTTCATGATCTTCGATGCCAACCACAGCAATCCAGGGAAACCTCTCGTTTGGACAGGCTCCATGAACTGGACCGAAACTTGCATAAACCAGTTTGCCAATAATGTGGTAATCATTCAGGATCAAAGCCTTGCAAGAGCCTACACCCTTGAATTTGAAGAGATGTTTGGTTCCACCGGTGATCAGCCGGATACCGGAAATTCGAAATTCGGACCGTATAAAACCAATAACACCCCACATGAATTTGTGATTGGCGGCAAGCGGGTGAAATCCTTTTTCAGCCCCAGCGACGGAGTCAACGGACAGATCATAAGTCACATACAGAGCGCTCAAAATCAGGTATTTGTTAACACCATGCTCATCACCCGGTCTGATATTGCCTATGCCCTTCGCGATCAGAAAATTGCTGGCAGGGATGTGAAAGTTATTGTAAACGACCAGGGAGAATGTTCCCAATTGGTGGTGGACGAGCTGAAAAGCGCACTTGGGGCTCAGTTCCGTGAATTTGGCGAATCGTATATTCTTCATAACAAGCTGATGATCATCGATCCGGGTTTTCCGGGGGCCGATCCACTGGTTTTTACCGGATCTCACAACTGGAGCAATGCTGCAGATCAGCGCAACGATGAAAACACCCTGGTGATCCACGATGATACCATCGCGAACATCTACCTGCAGGAATTCACCCAAAGGTTTACACTCGGAGTCCCTCTTTCATTGCCGGAGCTTTCTTCCCGTGCAACTCAACCTGTTGTGTTTCCGAATCCTTCAGAGGGAACATTCAACATACTCCTTCCAGGGAGCCCTGAAGGGCCTGTTGAGATACTCATCTACAGTGCTGATGGCAAACTGGTGTATCATGATATCAGGTCTTCAACCAATGGCCAAACGACTGTTGATTCCTATTTCTACCCCGGATTGTATATCCTGAAACTTGTTTCCGGAGAAACAACAGCCACTGCAAAATTTTGTGTCCGATAAGGGTTATTCAATTGTAACTTTGCCCCCTGGATTTCTTACGCAAAACACGCTATGAGAAAACGCATAAAAACCAAAATTCTGCTGGGTTTCCTGGTAGTTATTTGTATGCTTGCTGCGGCAGGTGGAATGTCGATCTATGAATTTATCCGCATTTCAGGGTTGGTGCAGTCGCTGATCAAAGATAATTATAAAACCATTCAGGCAGGCAAATCAATGCTTGAAGCGCTGGAAAGAAAAGACAGTGGAATCCTCCTGTTGCTGCTGGGTGAATTCCGACAGGGATCAAATATTATTCATCAGGCAGACAGTACTTTTATTGATGCTCTTAAGATAGCAGAGGGAAATATAACCGAACCCGGAGAAGACACCCTGCTGCAAAGCATCAGGTATCAATACGAAATCTACTGTAAATCAATTGAAAAAACTCCGGAAGCCGACAGTTCAGGTAACTTTAAGTATTACCAGCAAGTTGTACACGAATCATTCACCCGGGTAAAAGGGAGCGTTAATAAACTTATTGACCTGAATCAGGAGGCAATGTTTGCAGAGTCATCAGCACTTGAACAACAGTCGCGCAGGGCTTTGATGCCCGGGATTGTTGCCATTGTTGCTTCACTGGTGTTTCTGCTGCTCCTCAATTTCTTTATCTCAAGGTTTTTTGTCCGACCCATTGTTAAACTAACGGATACGATTAAAAAATACCAGCAGAACCCCAAAGGGGCCTTGATTGCCAACATCGATTCAGAGGATGAGATTGGCAGGCTTGCCTCTTCGGTTGAGAAGCTGGTGGAAAAGCTTAAATATTAAGGCCATACACTATGAGAACCGAGATCGTAGTCCGGTATATTGGGCACGTTTTGTTGTTCTGTGCTGCTTTTATGGGGATTTCAGCCCTGATTTCAGCTTTCCATGGTGAAAACTCATTTTTGCCCTTGCTGTTCAGCGGTTTTATCACCGCTTTGTTAGGAGTTTTTCCGGCAATTTTCGTCGGTCGCACCGATTCCATCAATTCCACAGAAGGGCTGATGATTGTTGTTTTCGGCTGGATTATCGCCTGCCTCACAGGTATGCTTCCCTTCATCATGTGGGGAGGCGAATTTTCATTGGTAAATGCCTGGTTTGAGAGTGTTTCAGGATTTACAACAACAGGTTCATCCATTCTTACAGAAGTTGAATCACTGCCCAAAGGGCTATTGTTCTGGCGCTCATCAACCCACTGGATTGGTGGCATTGGGGTAATTGTATTTGCCCTTCTGATTTTACCACAGGCAAGCGTAATGAAAGTGGTATTGCTGAATACTGATATCTCCAGCCTCGCCAGAATGAATTTTGCCTATCGGGCCAAAAAAACATTACAGATACTTGCATATGTATATATTGGACTTACACTAGCGCAGATCATCTTCCTCACAATTTTTGGGATGCCTCTGTTTGATGCCATAAACCATTCTTTTGCCACCATTGCCACCGGAGGATTCTCAACGAAAAACATGAGTGTAGCAGGCTTCAACTCCCTTCCTGCAGAAATTATCATCATGGTTTTCATGGTTTTATCAGGCATCCATTTCGGTTTGATCTTTAGAACCTTCACCTTCAAGCCTGGAATTAATATTCTGAAATCAACCCTGGCAAGAAATTACCTGATATTTTTACTTGTGGGTATAGTATTGGTTGCCTGGAAATTATGGAATTCCGGAACCTACAATGCCGGTGATGCCCTCAGATATGGTGCTTTTCAGGTGATCTCTGTAGGCACCACCACGGGTTTTGCTACCGCAGAATCTACTGGATGGCCCTTTTTTACGCAGATCATCATTTTGTATTTCACAATTCAATGTGCAATGGCAGGATCTACCTCAGGAGGACTAAAATTTGACAGGGTATTTATCTTCTTAAAATCCATCGGCAGACAGATCAGGCAGATGCAGCATCCCAGAGCCATCTTCACCACCAAAATTGATGGGGCAGTAATTGATCCCTCAACGGAATCGATGGTAGCGATCTTTATCGGAACCTACATCCTGATACTTTTGGTAAGCACCATCCTGATCTCATTTTTTGATGTCGACCTGATGTCAGCTTTCTCGGCATCGGCAGCCTGCCTGGGGAATGTAGGACCGGGCTTTAACAGGGTTAGTTCCCTTGGCAACTTCAATAACCTGCCAACCATGGTAAAAACGATTCTTTCTTTAGATATGCTTCTGGGTCGTCTTGAGATCTTTGGGATCTTCTCCCTCTTTTATTTCAGATCCTGGAAATAAACAACAAGGGCTGCCAGTCCGTGGGGAGGCAGCCCTGATTTTGTGCATCGGATCTCCGGTTTATTCCGGTTCGATTGCTTCCACAGGACACACATCGGCGCAGGAACCGCAGTCGGTACATACATCAGGATCGATTTTATAGATGTCACCTTCTGAAATTGCATCAACCGGGCATTCGTCGATACAGGTTCCGCAAGCAGTACAATCCTCAGTGATTTTGTAAGCCATAATGAACTGTTTTTAATTTGACGTTGGTGTTCAGATCGAACTGCAAACATACAACATTTTCCGAAACTGAACCATCCAGCCATTTGGTATCAGCATATTTAGAAATATTCTGAACAATATGGTATTGGGTATCTTCGCCAGAAAACTTGTTGAAAAGTTTGATTTCCGTCAACTGCATTCCATGGTATTTAGGGTTAAAAAATTGTTGCCTTAATGATAAATGGCGTAATTTCGCACCGATAAGAATCATCATAAAAAGGTATTATTTCATACACAGCAGGTAGGTTACTTTTTAGCACAGACTCCTTGCAAGCCATAATACAGTGCTTCGCCGGGATTCCAGGCAACAGGAACAGAATCCTAAGATAAACCAATCGATATATGAAAAAGAAAAGCACCAAAGTTGTGCAACTCGAAGAAGTAGTAGTAAAGTTTGCCGGTGACTCGGGCGATGGTATGCAGCTTACCGGATCGCAGTTTTCTGACACTTCTGCTTTCGCTGGTCACGACCTTGCAACCTTCCCGGATTATCCGAGTGAAATCAGGGCACCACAGGGAACTATTGCAGGAGTATCAGGCTTCCAGGTTCATATCGGGCATAAAGATGTGCACACTTCTGGAGACCTTGCTGATGTACTGGTGGCTATGAATCCGGCAGCCCTTATGGCCAATATGCGCTGGGTCAAGCCCGGTGCTACGATCATTATCGATATTGATAATTTCGATAATAAGAGCTACAAAAAAGCAGGCTATACACAGGATCCGCTGGGAGATGGCAGCCTGGAAGGCTACAATGTGGTAAAAGCGCCCAGTACAGCGCTTACCCGTGCCACCCTGGCTGAAATGGACCTGAATATAAAAACTGTTGACAAAACTAAAAACCAGTTTGCACTGGGTTTGCTTTACTGGCTATTCAACAGGGAGCTGGACGTAGCCTTCGACTTTCTGGCCAAGAAATTCAAAGATAAGCCGGAACTTATTGTTGCCAACCAAATGGTATTGAAGGCTGGGTATTATTATGCCGAAACCATCGAAGCGCTTGAAACTACTTATTATATTCCACCTGCTTCCGACAAGAAGGGCAAGTATCGCAATATTACAGGAAATCAGGCAGTTGCCTGGGGACTTATGGCTGCTGCAGAAAAGGCAGACCTTGATTTATTCCTTGGGTCGTATCCTATTACACCTGCCAGCGAGATTTTGCAGGAGCTCTCGAAGAGGAAGCATCTGAGGGTAAAGACTTTCCAGGCCGAGGATGAGATTGCCGGCATCTGTTCCGCTATCGGTGCAAGCTATACCGGTGTGCTGGCTGCCACTACCACATCTGGCCCTGGTCTGGCGTTGAAAGGGGAAGCGATCGGACTTGCAGTTATGACAGAACTTCCACTGGTAATCGTGAATGTGCAGCGGGGCGGCCCGGCAACAGGACTGCCAACCAAACCTGAACAAAGCGACCTGATGCAGGCACTTTATGGCCGTAACGGTGAAAGCCCGGTGGTTGTAATGGCAGCCAGCAGCCCTGCCAACTGTTTCGACTATGCCTACATGGCAGCGAAAATTGCCCTGGAGAGGATGGTGCCGGTGATTCTGCTTACTGACGGATACCTTGCCAATGGATCTGAATTATGGCCAGTACCCGCCATGAAGGATTTACCCGAGATTAAGGTACCTTTTGCTACTCCGAACGATCCTGAATACCAGCCCTACAAACGCAATCCGGAAACCCTAGCACGCCAGTGGGCCATTCCGGGAATGGAGGGGCTGCGGCACCGCGTGGGTGGTCTCGAAAAAGCTGATATCACCGGAGAGGTATCACACAATGCCATCAATCATGAGAAAATGACACATTTTCGTGAAGACAAAGTGCAGCGTGTGGCTGAAATGATCCCTGAGCTTACCATCTATGGCGACCCCTCGGCGGATCTTCTGGTTATTGGCTGGGGAGGTACCCACGGAGCCATCCTTTCTGCCGTGGAAGACTTGCAGGAGGAGGGTAAGAGCATCGCCATGGCCCATTTCAACTTCATCAAACCATTGCCCAAAAACACAGCAGAGGTATTCAGTAATTACAGCAGAATCGTGGTATGTGAAAACAACCTCGGACAGTTTGCCAACTACCTCAGATCGCAATTCCCGCAATTTAATTACATCCAGTTCAACAAGATACAGGGGCTTCCCTTTATGGTTTTCGAACTCAAAGAAAAATTCATCCAAATTTTACAGGAGAAATAATTATGGCAACTGAAAACATCAATATACCCGAAATCACCAAGAAAGATTTCCAGGTCGACAATGAGATCAAGTGGTGTGCAGGATGTGGCAGTTTTGCCATCCTGAACTCGGTAATCAACGTATTGCCGAAAATTGGCGTAAGGAAAGAGGATGTTTGCTTTGTGTCGGGCATCGGCTGTTCATCCCGGTTTCCCTATTACATCAAAACTTACGGTTTTCACGGGCTGCACGGCCGTGCTGCTGCAATCGCCAGCGGTGTAAAGGTAGCCAACCCCAACCTCAATGTATGGCAAATTACAGGGGATGGCGATTGCATGGCCATTGGTGGCAATCATTTCATTCACCAGCTGAGGCGTAATATCGACATTAATATTCTTCTGCTGAATAACAAGATCTACGGCCTCACCAAGGGACAATACTCCCCCACCACCCCAAAAGGTGCAAAAACCAAAACCTCTCCCGATGGTACCATTGAAGAGGCTTTTAAACCCGGTGAACTTGCCATTGGTGCCGGAGCACATTTCTATGCACGGGTCGTCGATACCGATCCGAAGATGATGCAGGATGCCTTCTATCAGGCTGCTATGCACAAGGGCGCGGCGTTGACTGAAATCCTCGAGAACTGCGTGATTTTCAATAATGCTGCCCATGCTGATATCACTGAGAAAGACAAGAAAGACGAGCATACTATCCATCTGCAGCACGGTGAAAAAATGATTTTTGGCCGTGAACGCGATAAGGGACTGGCATTGGACGGGCTGAAACTGAAGGTGGTGAAAATTGGCGAAGACGGTTACACCATGGATGACATTCTGGTACATGATGCCACCTGCGAAGACACTACCCTGCATTACATGCTGGCCCGGATGGCTCGCCCTGAGTTTCCACTTGCCCTGGGTGTGATCAGAAATTATCAGGGTGCCTGCTACGACCAGTTGCTGCAGGAACAGTTCGACGAAGCCCGTAAAAATTCCCCCATCAAAACGATGGATCAGCTGATGAACAGCGGAGCGGTGTTCGAGAACTAGAATGTTCAAAAGGTTCTAGTGTTCAAGTGTTCAAAGACAATGTTCCAAAATCCAGGTTCCAGCCACGCCTTCGGCGTGGTCTCAGCTGAGCTTCGAGTTCCAGGTTCCAAGAGTTTTTCACTCCGGAGGAGTGCAATATTTGATGGATCGATGGCGAATTCCAGCAATCCTAAAAGCTCCGGAGGTAATGTCGGAGCGATAGCGGAGACCACGCCATTGGCGTGGCACTGAGCTTGTCGAAGTGAGCGTATTATCGGTAGAAACGAGGGTACACCCAACCATAAAAGCTCCGTAGGAGCGTAATATTTGTAGCAGCGAAGGCACCCCCAATCACCTAAAAGCTCCGTAGGAGCG
>CAZJZF010000007.1:7198-18726 GCA_964550385.1 uncultured Lentimicrobiaceae bacterium
GTAATATTTGTAGCAGCGAAGGCACCCCCAATCACCTAAAAGCTCCGTAGGAGCGTAATATTTGTAGCAACGAAGGCACCCCCAATCATCTAAAAGCTCCGTAGGAGCGAAAGATATTCTGCCGCCCCTCCGGGGCTTATTGTATATATGCCGGGTGTTATCCCGGGACTACGCCCCGGGGTAGGTTCTGCTGCGCCTGCGGCGCTTGGGAGGTTTCAAAGCACCACGAAGCGATAATGGCCATACCTTGCACGTGGTCTCCGTAATCTCGCCTTCGGCGTCATCTGCGACTGCGCATCGAGAGTAAAAGGTTCAAGCGTTCAATTGTTCAAGCGTTCAAAGAAAAAGTTCCAAGTCCCAAGTCCAGAAAAATCGAAAATCTATGATTTTCTGAATTTTCGGGAGATTTGAACCTTCTCAACTTTCTCAACCTCCTCAACTTTCTTAACTCCTGAGGCAACCTTTTGCGCCGATTTTCCGTCTTTGGGGTATCACAAACTTACTTTCCATGAAAACTACATCCTCAATCCTGTTGATCATGCTTTTTGCATTGTCTATTCCATTTTCGGCATGCAGAAAAGACCACCTGGCGGGAACAACCCCGGCCCATCTGGACCTTAGCCCACAGGGAAGAGCCCTGGTTAATGCCTCCAACGAGTTTGCCTTCTCCATTTTCAAGGAAACCGAAGCTGCAACTGCTGCTACAACAAATATGATGGTGTCACCACTCAGCATCTCGTATGCTCTGGGGATGGCTCTCAACGGCGCTTCAACCTCAACCTACGACAGCATTAAAGCAACATTGGGATTCAACCAGCTTACCCAGCACGAAATCAACGCCAACTATAAACAACTGGTACCATTCCTTGTAAATGCCGACCCCTCTACCACCGTAAAAATCGCCAATTCGGTCTGGTACACCACCGGCTTCCAGCCCAAGCAAACATTTCTGGATACGCTGGGTCACTATTTCAATGCCTACCAGTCACAAATCGACTTCACCAATCCTAATTCAAAAAATATCATCAACACCTGGGTTGAAAACAATACCAACAACAAGATCAAGAACATGCTCAGCTCCATCAAACCAGAGGATGTAATGTACCTGATCAATGCGGTGTACTTCAAAGGAAACTGGACCATCAAATTCGATAAGTCGAAAACAACGGATAAGCCTTTTTACAAAACCAATGGCTCCGTAAATGTGCCTACAATGCACAACAAGCAGAATTTCAGGTATTTCTACCACTCCGATTTTTCCATGCTGGAGCTCGATTACGGACAAACCAACTATGCTATGGACCTCCTTCTGCCACATCAGGGAAAAAGTCTCAATGACCTCATGCCGCTGCTGGATGCGGTTTCCTTCGACCAGTGGACGCAACAGCTTGATACCGTGCACGACATGGACATTGCCCTGCCCAAGTTCAAATTCGAATACGAAACTTCATTGAACAATGTGCTCGCCTCCATGGGTATGGGGATTGCATTCACCGATTTCGCCGATTTCAGCGGCATTTCAAGTGATTATCAGTTGCTGATCACCGAGGTAAAGCACAAAACCTTCATCGACGTAAATGAAGATGGAACAGAGGCAGCGGCTGCCACCAGTATAGGTATCGGGGTAACCAGCATGCCACCCACCTTTGTTGCCGACCGCCCCTTCCTGTTTGTAATCAGGGAGAGGGATACCAACACCATTCTGTTTATCGGAAGGGTCTGTGATCCGGTATATTGAGAATGGTCAATGATGAATGGTCAATGGTTTATTTGCGGGATAGTTCTGCAAAATGCTTGTAGAAAGAGGGAATGGTGCGTATGCCATTGAAGAATTGTTCCAGCGGATAGTTTTCGTTGGGTGAGTGAATAGCGTCGGCTTCCAGGCCAAATCCCATCAGGATTGATTTGATTCCCAAAATTTTCTCGAAGGTTGATATGATGGGAATACTGCCACCGCTGCGCACCGGCACAGGCTTTTTGCCGTAGGTTTGCTCATAGGCATAAGCAGCGGCCTGATAAGCCGGGGTAGTAATGGGAGACACATAAGCCTGCCCACCGTGGAGTGCAGTAACTTTTACCTTTACATAGGGGGGTGCAATAGCTTTGAAATGCTCTTCGAACAATCGACTGATTTTTTCATGATCCTGGTTGGGAACCAGTCGCATCGAGATCTTGGCCCAGGCTTTTGAAGGGAGTACCGTTTTAGCACCTTCTCCGGTATAACCACCCCAGATGCCGTTCACATCCAGTGAGGGGCGGATTCCGGTACGCTCCATGGTAAGGTAACCCTCCTCGCCACATACCTCCTCAATATCGAGTGCTTTCTTATAGTTGTCGAGATTGAAAGGTGCTTTCGCCATTTCTGCCCTTTCCTCTACTGTAACTATCTCAACATCATCGTAAAATCCTTTAACGGTAATCCTGTTCTGGTCATCGGTAAGGGAAGCCACCATTTTCGCCAGCACATTGGCAGGATTTGCCACGGCACCGCCAAACAATCCGGAATGGAGGTCGCGGTTCGGGCCGGTAACCTCAACTTCCATGTAGGCCAATCCACGCAACCCTGTTGTAATTGAAGGGATATCAGGGGCGATCATCGAGGTATCGGAAACGAGGATCACATCAGCTTTGAGCATCTCTTTATGCTGCTCGCAGAATTTGCCAAGGTTAGGAGATCCGATCTCCTCTTCCCCTTCGATCATAAACTTCACATTGCACGGAAGGCAGTTTTCTTTCACCATAAATTCAAAGGCTTTGGCGTGCATAAATGCCTGCCCTTTGTCGTCGTCGGCGCCACGGCCAAAGATTTTACCTTCACGGATTTCTGGCTCGAAGGGGGGCGATTTCCAAAGTTCCAAAGGATCCACCGGCATCACATCGTAGTGGCCATAAACCAGCACCACCGGGAGAGCCGGATCAATAATTTTTTCGCCATAGACTACCGGGTTCCCTTCCGAAGGCATTACTTCTGCCTTATCGGCGCCTGCTTTCATAATGGCATCGCGCCAATACGCTGCAGCCTTCACCATATCCTCTTTGCGTGCGCTTTCTGAACTGATGGAAGGAATACGCAGAAGTCCGAACAACTCTTCTAAAAATCGATCCTGGTTTTGCTCAATGTAGCTGTTGATTTTTTCCATTGTATAAAGTTTATAAATGAATTGATTATCTTTGCATTGGTTATATCTGCGGAGCTAAGGTATGAATTTTTAGTGATATCCTGCCCTTCAGGCAACCAATATAGGGTTTCTGTTGTCTTTTTCAGTACTTATTTAGTTATCTCCAAGAACACCCATATGCGGATAAGACTTTTAACAACAATCATAGCGATGATAAGCCTGGCAGCCCTTCCGGCACAGGGGCAACTGCTTGTCAATCCGGGTGGCAATCCCACACTGATGGTTCAGAACACCCTGGTAGGATCAGGAGTTACCGTTTCCAATGTAACGTACATCGGAGCAGCCAATGCCATTGGAACCTTCAGCACCGGTGCCATGGCCACCAACCTGGGTTTTCCTGCCGGTATAGTTCTGGCCAGCGGCAATGTTAGCACAGCCATTGGTCCAAATAACCTGGGCGGAGCAGGAACCGCACTTGGCACTCCTGGAGATGCGCTTCTCAACAGCCTTATTACAACTCCCACCTACGATGCTGCTATCCTCCAATTTAACTTTATACCTCTGTCCGACACCATTAAATTCCGCTATGTTTTCGGTTCAGACGAATACCCTGAATTCGTCAACAGTTCATTTAACGACGTCTTCGGTTTTTTTGTCAGCGGTGGGTATGATCCTGTTACCTGGACTCCTTTCAACAACCGGAATATCGCCATCATCCCAAACACCGTCAGCACACCGGTTTCCATCAACAACGTAAACAATGGCAATGCCAATGCAGGCCCTTGTACAAACTGTACCTATTACGTAAACAATAATGGGGGGATGTGGCTTCAGTACGATGGACTTACTACTGTGCTAACCGCCTGGCTTAAGGTAATACCCTGTGTATCCTATTCCATCAAGATTGCGATTGCAGATGCCGGTGACCAGATCCTGGATTCGGGAGTTTTTCTGGAAGCCAACAGTTTTATAAGCAATAACGTTCAACTTTCCACCTTTACAACCTCTCCAGGTATTGACACCATGGCGGTGGAAGGGTGCAACAGCGCTGTGGTGAGATTTAAGCTACCCTCCGTTACCTCCGTTGCCAAAACCGTTTATTACAGCGTTGCCGGAAGTGCCACCAACGGAGTAGATTACGTGACTATCCCAACCAGTGTTGTGATTCCTGCCGGCTCCGACTCGGTGCTGCTGTATATCAATCCCATAAACGACAGCATCACCGAAGGGCTGGAGTATATCCGCATCATTGCCAACACCTCTTTCTGCACTACCGATACCGTTTTTGTCTACATTAAAGATTACCATCCCTTGAATCCCATAACCTCCAACGACACTATTCTTTGTGCCACAGCCAGCACACTCTGGACAATGGATACCCTCGGTGTGCAACCCTATACCTGGCAATGGAGCAATGGCGATACCACATCGGTCATTAACATTTTTCCCTCGGTTACAACCCTGTATACCGTCACCGTTACCGACAAGTGCCAGATGAGCCACACCGATTCGGTATTGGTAACGGTGAGCATACCGGTAATCACTACGGTTGATGACACCATTTGCATGGGGGATATCGCCACCATTTCTGCCAGTGCTGTTGGTGCCACGGGCTACGCATGGAGCACGGGAGATGTAACAGCCTCTATCAACGCAAGTCCTTTGCTGACCACCATATATTCAGTAGTAGTAACTGATACCCTTGGGTGCCAGGATACGGCCGATGCAACCGTTTGGGTGAACAACCTTCCCGTAGCTACCGTTACCGGTGATACTACCATCTGCCGAAACGACAGCATTACCATAACAGCCAACGGAGGCGTCAGCTACGAATGGAGCACAGGGGAACTTCAGCAGGACATCACAATAAGCCCGAATACAGGCACCCAATACACTGTAACCGTTACAGATCAGAATAACTGCTTCAGCAGCGCTTCGATGTTTCTGGAAGTAATTCAGCTCCCCACTACCTACATCAGTGCACTGGCCGATACCATATGCAGGGGAGCCAGCATCATGCTTACTGCCACCGGAGCTACCGAATACCTTTGGAATACCCAGGCCATTTCACCCATTATCACTGTAGGACCTCCCGAAAGCAGTGTTTATTGGGTTACAGGATCAAACTCTCAGAACGGTGTAACTTGCTATGCCACCGATACCTTTTACCTTGGAGTGAAGCGCTGCAACCGGTTCTATGTGCCCAATGCCTTTACCCCTGATGGAGACGGCAACAATGACGACTTCGGACCGGAAGGGGTTTTTGAAGGAGTTGAGAGATTTGAAGTGTACATCTTCGACCGCAACGGGAGGATAGTCTTCAAATCGGTAGATCCTGCTGTTCGTTGGGATGGAAGGCTCCCCAACGGAGACTTTGGACCCGATGGCACCTATGCCTACCGGATGTACATCAAAGAGGCTTACTCGGATGAATATCAGATGACCGGTACCGTTACGCTGCTGCGGTAATAGCTTTTTATGAACAGGGATTTGGATACACCATCTTATAGTGCTGTATTCCAGCTTCCTCGAAAACACTACCTTCCCTGATAAATCCAGCTTTCATGTAGTAATGGGCTGCAGCTACCTGTGCGTGGAGGTAAATGGGTTTCCCCAAAGGCAACACATCCTCCATCACCCGTTTTAGCAAAATACTTCCCAGTCCCTCATTCCGAAATTTTAATGGGACAGCAAAGCGCTCAAGCTTAATACCATTAGGGGTTTCACGCCATCGGGCAGTTGCGATGGGGGTGCCATCCATCAGAAGCAAATAATGATGGGATTCCTCTTCGTGCTCATATTCAAGCTCTTCAGGTACCTGCTGCTCCACAATGAAAACATCGTACCTTATCTTTCTGGCAAGGCAAAACAAACTGGCATCAGAAAATCCAAACCTTTTAATTTCTATCGTGTCCTTCACCTCACAACCAGTAATCTACAACATGCACTTTTTCAATGACTTCTCCAATAATGTCTAATACCTTCTGATGCTGTGGATGATTCCGGTAGATTTCCAGATCCTCTTCCGTTTCAAAATCGGAAACAAGCACCAGATCAAATGCCTGTGGATAGGTATTAAAATTCACACCGGTTTGCAGGTATCTTACCTGAGGCACCTCCGTTTCCAGTGCATCAACAGCCCCTTTGAGACGAAGAATTGCTTCTTCTTTCTCAAGGTTGGAAAGCAAAGGTTTTGCCTTGAACATTACAATATGTCTGAGCATACAACGAAGGGTTTATTTGATGGACAAATTCAGGTATTCGGTAATGAGATAAGCCGGAATGGCAAAGCCTACCCCTTCGGTGGCATATCCTACCAGCTTTGAAGTTACTACACCGTGCAGCTGTCCCGACTTTTCGAATAAGGGGCCACCACTGTTGCCGGGATTCACGCTCATGCTGAGTTGCAGCAAACTGTTGTTATTCACTTTCCGGTCGTTGGAAATCAGCCCCAGGCTTACGGTTTGCCCCAGCTCAATAGATTTGGGAGCCCCTGCGGCATATACCTCTTGGTGTACCTTGTACAGTTTTTCGACAGGCAAGGCAAAGGCAAACGGAAACGTGTATTCAATCTTCAGCAGAGCAATATCCCGCATCCGGTTGAACCTTACCACTTTTACAGGGGTTTCGGTGCCATCCGGAAGAATCACCGAAATCTCCCCTGGTTCTTTCAGGCTTTTGCCTGCAATCACATGGTAGTTGGTAATGATGTAGCCATTGTGTGTAATGGCAAATCCCGAACCGTGGCTCCCGTCTTTCTGTTTGATAATCACGCAAGCGGAAAGGGCATCCGCGATCTCTTTCACCCCTTTGTTTACCTTCGGAATTTCCAGCAGATCATCTTTGATGGCAAAGTCGGTCGTCATTTTCAGGTAATCCAGAAATTTTGCCTCCGACAACAGACTGAAATAGCTTTTATCCACTGCATCGGCAAAAACTTTTGTATTCTTGGCAGAATAGGCAAAATCTCCTGAAAATTCTTCAATCTCAATTGAATCAAGCAATTCCCCATAGGTATTTTTGATGCGCCAGTTGATGGTCAGCTTCCCTTTTTTGTAACTATATCCTTTATAGCTAATATGGAAGAAGGCAGCCTTGTTGATGATCCCTTCCAGAACCAAGGTATTGTTGTTGTCGGAAAAGACCTTGTTTACCGTATCAACAAACCCCATTTTTTTCAGGGATTTGAAAATGCTCTCAGAGTACTCCGAGTCATCCGACTTCACCGTGTTTTCATCGGTTTCCAGTCTGGCTCCCTTTTTCTTTTTCTGTTCTTTGGCTTCCTGTTTTTTCAGATCCGCACGACGCTCTTTTTCTGCCTTGGCAATGGCAGCCGGCATATCTGAAGACCATGGTAACCAATAAAACTGATACTCCTTGTCAAGGTCTTTAATGTCGAACTTTACTGCATCAAGGCGGATGTATTTTTGCTGTTCCAGGCGGGGTATAAATTCATCCTCGCACTTGAATACTGAATATTTTGGATAGTTGAATCCTTTGTCAAGGACAGGATCAATAACCAGAGGATAAAAAAACGGAATATCCAGCAGAATCATAGGCCAGAAAGCAATAGGCCGGGAGGCAGGATGCAGCACATAATAGGCATCCTTGAAATCGGGGGTTTGAACCACCACCTGCTTAACACCCTCCTTTTTGATTTTGGTCTGAATGGTTTTCCCTTTACCAACCTGTTCATTGTCAACATATACCGCCGATTCACGGTTTCCCGTACTGATGGTAATGGGCTGTTTACTGGGCATAAAAATGGCAACACAACCCATAAGCGTTGTCATAACAAGAAGGAGAGCAAGTTGTAGTATTCTTTTCATCGTATTAAAATATAATGGTTATTAATCTGCCTTTTATAAATTTCGCGGCAAAATACAAAAAAAACCAAAACTGGTTGAAATAAAACCAGCGACCCCATCATATTATTTCCCGAGCACAATCCTGAAGGTGGATCCTTTATCCTGGAGGGATGATTTCACAAAAATTTTCCCTTTGTGGTATTTTCGGATGATACGATCCGAAAGAGAGAGACCCAGTCCCCATCCCCGCTTTTTGGTGGTATACCCCGGATTAAAAATGACTTTCATTTTCGATTTTGGGATTCCCTTCCCCGTGTCCTCCACATCAATCCAGATGTTTTTTCCGGCATCGGTAAGAGAGATCGCAATAACCCCTTCGGTGCCCATTGCATCCACAGCATTGCGCAGCAGGTTTTCTATAACCCATTGGAAGAGATTTTTATTGAGAGGAATCAGCTTTGTTTTGAGATGCTCTTCGGAATACAGAGTGTAGATAATCTTGCTTGAAGTACGCACCCGCATGTAATCCACCGATTCACGAACAACATCATACAGACATTCCGGGTGGAGTTCCGGATTACTGCCAATTTTTGAAAAACGTTCAGCGATGGCCTCCAGCCGGTCGATGTCCTTTGCGATTTCATCGGCGGTGTCATTCGAGCTAACCCCACTGCGTAACAACTCAATCCAGGCCATCAGAGAGGAGATGGGGGTTCCAAGCTGATGGGCTGCCTCGCGGGCCATCCCTGCCCACACCTGATCCTGCTCCGATCGTCGGGTAAGGTTCAGGAGTATATAGATCGCAAAGATGAAGACTCCAATAATAAGAAATTGTATCACCGGATAATACCTGATCTGGGTGAGAAGGAATGAATCTTCGTAAAGGATGTATCGTTTACCCTGCACCGGCAGGTTAATCTGAATCGGGGGATTGTGGGATGTCATTTTTCGTACCAGGGACGAGAGTTTCCGGGGTGAATCGAAATCAGCCGGACTCACACCTCCACCGTATGCCACCACCTGCGATTGTGTACTGTCGGTTATGATCACAGGTACAGCTGAAGCACTGGAGACGACCTCCTCCAGGAACTTCTGCACATGATTATCAATAATCTCCTTTAAGGTGTTGTAGAATCTTGAATTCTCGTAGAATACCAGACTTGGGGTTCGGCCACCCAGTGTAATCTGAATCGGAGGGTTCTCCTGCTCCATCCCAGCGATAAGCTCCGGCAGGTTTTCCTGTTTTAAAAGAAAGGTATCGATATTGCCGTGTGTAATTACTCTGCTCCTGGCAGTATCCGTAATCAGTACTGGAACGGAAGCAGCATTGGTTACGATATCGGCAATAAACGATTCGGTAAGTTCATCCAGCATTGTTCTCAGTTCGGAGTAAAGTCTGGATTCTTTATAATAGATCACATTGATGAGCCCGAAATTATCAGATACAATGGGTGCAAACCCTGAGAATTCCCTTTTAAGTGCTCCTGACAACTTTTTTACTTTTGTTTGATCGAAATCGACATTGGCTGCTGTCCGGATGTTTCCTCCTTCATCGGTTATCACAATGGGGATGCTTGTATTTCCGGCCAGGATCTGCAGGTAAAACGAAAGCTCCTGTCCGGTATCGGCTCTTGAAACAATCCGGTTGGCTTCGGCCCACAGCTCCACCCTCTTTCGCTCCTCGTTGCTGATTTTTTCGAAGAAATCGTTGGTATAATTTACCAGGGTCGATTTTTGCCGGATGGCCTCTGTCCAAAGTCTAACCCTTTCCCGTTCAACCATTTTCAATCTTTCGAAGTAATCATCGGTATAATTCACCAATCCAACCCTGCGCTCAATGGCTTCTGCCCAGATTCTTACTTTCCGTTCCTCCTCCAGTTTGATTTTTCTTACCAGCATGTTGGTATACCAAAGCGAGGCAGCTACGATCATTACCGCCAGACCCAACAGGATCCATCTCCACTTTCTTATGTTGGTATACAATTTCATGTGGTTTCCTCCACCTCTTCCCGGTCGGGATTTTCTTCGGTGATGGCAGTTTCAACAGGCTTCTTCCTGGCTCTTTCCATTACCATTACCAAAAAGGATGTGATCAGGATGCTTACAAAGACCACGGCATAGGTAGCCTCCTGGATAATTTCTCCACTTTGGATGCCATGATAGAGTGGAATGGACGCCAGCACAGCAGGTACAAGTCCTTTCGGAGTCATCACAGCCATTACAGAACGATCGCGATAGTCCAGATTCCGACGCGGCAGGATGCCTACGGTAACCGCTCTGAGAATGATATTCAGCCCAACTGCCAACAGGGCCACCAGGTAGGTAACAGGATGACCGAACTGAATATTGATGCCGATATACACAAAAAAGTAAGTCTGAAGGATGAAAACCATCTCGGTGTAGAACAATTGTTCAACAGGTTCCACCCTGATTTCGTTTCCTGTAAGATGACGCCGGATTTTTATTGGAGATAAAAAAGTATCGGCATTACCGATCACCACCCCAAATGCCAGGGTTGCAATTCCACCGTTAAACCCCGCAAGCTCCGTAAGTCCGTAAACAATAAAAGTAAATGCCAGATTGGTAAAAAACGAGTTCTTCATTTTGGGCAGCCTGTCGCGGGTAAACAGCCAGAAATAGCCAGCCAATAAACCAAGAAAGATGGCAAACAGGAACGATTGCCAAATCCGGTTGAAGAGCGGAACAAAATCCACTTCCCAGGCGTGCATCGAATCTATCAAAGCCAATCCAACTACCAGGCAAAGCACATCACTCAATGCTGATTCAAGCACCAGAACACCTTCCGCTTTTTTGCCAAGTTTTAATTGCTTCACCATTGGGATTACCACCGCAGAGGAGGTTCCCCCCAATATGGCTCCGAGAAAAGCAGCAGAAATCCAGCCCCGGTAACCCATCTGCCGGATATCGGTGAGGTAATAGAATAGTACGGTCATTACTCCCATGGCCAGAATAAAGTTCAAAACCGTAAGGGCGGTGGCGGTACCAATCGTCTTTTTTAAACCTTCCAGTTTCAGATTAATACCGCTTTCAAAGAGAATGACTATTAATGTGATGGTAGTAAAGACCCCTCCCAGTTGCCCAAAATCTTCTTTTGTAATCAATGAGGTTACAGGTCCGACAAGTACCCCAATCAGCAGGAGCAACAGGGCATTGGGAATCCTGGTCCTTCCAAACATAGCACTGAACAGGTGGGAAAGGAAGATCAGCAATCCAAGAAATACAATTACGTAGGCTATTTCCATCCTCTTTTACTTCTTTGCAATGCAATGTTATTCATCTTCCCATTCAATCAGGATTTCCCCCTCCTTTGGTTTGGGCGTTTTCTCCGTTTCTTCGGAGTTTTGGTGGATAAAGGTACCAAATTCCTTTTTAAACAAAGCTTTTACCGTTTCTTTCTCCGATTTGAGTTCCTGCTGTACCGTTTTTCTGTAACCCTTCCTGTCGTATTTCACCAAAGGTTTTGAAGAGGTACCGGTGACCAGCAGATACAGGGTCAAACGGCCCCGCGTATCCGGTTCTGTCATCACCTCTTCCTGATCAGGATTGCGCTGCTTTGCCTTTCGGGATAAAATATCAGACA
>CAZJZF010000008.1:0-18420 GCA_964550385.1 uncultured Lentimicrobiaceae bacterium
CAGGGGGTGAGGTACGAGACAGTGTGAGTTTGAGTGTGAGTATTGAGTTTTGAGGAGAAGAGGCCGGGGGATGAGGTGCGAGACGGTGTGAGTTTGAGTGTGAGAATTGAGTTGAATAGGAGCCCTGAAAAACCCGACCCCGGAGGCGCCGCCCTGAGCTGGTCCCTGAGCTGGTCCCTGAGCTGATCCCTGAGCTGGTCCCTGAGCTGGTCCCTGAGCTGGTCCCTGAGCTGGTCCCTGAGCGGAGTCGAAGGGGAGTCGAAGGGGAGTCGAAGGGGAGTCGAAGCATCAATGTGCTATTTTTTTGTTAGCAGAGTTTTGCACTGAGGTGTACAGTGAAATTTCAGCAGGCTAAACAAACTGTATTGCTCCGAATTACATTGTTAAATTGCATTAATCAGGTTAAATAGAATTTTTTACTACCATTGGATTAACTTACGGTTGTTGGGTGGGTCTAATGGCTAATAATGATTTACACTCTGAATCTGAATCCAAGTTTATGAAAATCCTCCACATAGCATTTTTTTGTATTATCCTAAATGTTATGATCCCAGCTGGTTTCTCACAAAATCCACAGTGGACAAACTATACTGATAACGACAACTATGCTAGAAATATGGCATTCCAGGGGAATACGGTCTGGGTAGCTACACTTGGTGTTGTGGTCTGTATCGATCGATTAACCGGTGTTCGTACATTCGTCGATAAATCAAATTCAGGCTTACCTTCTCAACAAGTCATGGCTATTTTTTGCGATTCTGCAGATAATATTTGGTTTGGACATGATTTGGGACTGACAAAATATGATGGCAATACATGGGTAAATTACAATACGGGTAATTCAGGCTTGCCCCATAATTTCGTACAAGCGATTACGGAGGATTATTCCGGAAATCTTTGGGTTGGAACAGAAGGAGGACTGGCCAGATTTGATGGGGCACTCTGGAAAGCTTGGCCAAATTTTGGGAGAATCGGGCACTTGTCTGCAGAAAGTAACGGAGCTATCTGGTTTACTCCTGGATTTCAGTCTATGCCTGGGTTGCATCTCGCCAGGATGAAGGATACCATTGTGTCCCTTTGGGATACTTCATCGGCAATCATTCCTGGTGTTATAACCGATCTTTATATTGATTCCATGGATGCCAAATGGATTGCTACTTATGATGGATTATGCTGGTATAAAGATACGGTATGGAATGTTTTCAATACCGGAAATAGTGCCATACCCAATAACACTATCTATAGTGTTTCTGTGAATGAATCAGGTGCAATTTGGCTGGGAACATCCAATCTGGGGGTATTGGTTTTTTCCGACACATCATTTTCCTCCTATACATCCTATAACACGAATAATTCCGGTTTGACATCCTATTCTGTCTACAAGGTACGGTTTATCGATCAACAGGCCTGGATTGTTGGTTACTTTTCCTTTTTTCTCTTTGATGGGAATAGTTGGACTTCTTTTGATCTGACCAATTCAGGGCTGCCCTCTCCGATCGTCAGGTGCATTGCGATCAGTGATTCTGATGTGAAGTACATCGGCACCAGTAATGGATTGGTGAAATTTGACGGCAACACCTGGCAGGTAATGCATATACCGTATAGTTCGTTCTCCGATATTACGTGTGTTGAATTGGATCCATTTGGCAATGTGTGGGTTGGTACTGCGGGAGGTGTGGCTAAACATAATGGTATGTATTGGACTGTCTTTACTCCTCAAAATTCCGGGATGGCAGCATCGCTAATCAGATCAATGAAATTTGACTGCAATGGTAAACTTTGGATGGGGACGTTAGGGGTTCTAATGTCATTTGATGGCAACATCTGGTCAGCTTTCAATCTCCAAAATGGTGGCATTCCATAAAGTATTATTAATGATATTGATATTGATTCCTCCGGATTCGTTTGGCTGGCTACAGAGATACACGGCCTGGTTAAGTTCAACGGAGTAAGTTCTGTTGTGTATATGCAAAACAATTCAGGATTAATTGGTAATAGTGTAAAAGCCTTGGCTATTGACAGTTTAGGCACTATTTGGCTTTCTACCGGTGGAGGATTAATGTCCTATGATGGATCGAATTGGGCTCAGTATAGCAGTGTGAATCCCTATGTTCCGGCTAATCAATCAATCATCCATATTCTGATCGATGATGATGGTGTAAAGTGGCTTTCATGTTTTTTTGGCCTCGTTAGATTTGATGGCAACACTTGGATCGTTTATGATTATAAAAATTCCGGAATTCTTCAGGGAGCTACCAGGACTTTGGCGATAGACTCTATGGATCGAAAGTGGATTTGTACCTCTATTGGATTGTCGGTTTTTGATGAAGGATATCAAACCAAACCTTTTGTTTCAACCAGTCCTGTTACTGCAATAACGATTTTTAGCGCGTTGTGTGGTGGATCTATACTTCATGATGGGGGCGATTCTATACTTTCTCAGGGGGTAGTATGGGATACTGTACCAGGGGTAAACGTGAACCAATACCTTGGTTCGGTTTCTAACACCCCGGGGAATGCTGCCTTTGTAAGCTTTATTACCGGTTTACAGGAGAACACAAGCTATTATGTCAGGGCATTTGCAACTAACGGTCAGGGCACCGGCTACGGAAAGGAGTTTGGTTTTTCTACCCTTCTTTCAGGAATTCATGAGATAGAATCGATCCGTTTGGAGTTGTATCCAAATCCAGTCCTTTCTGAGCTGTACATTGAACTAGGAACCGGCCTCCATTGTGTAAGTGTTCTGGATCTTTCAGGCAAATTGATATTGACATCGATTCATCATGGTGAAACAAAAACAGTAGTCAACGTTTCGGGTCTAACCACGGGAACCTATGTAGTCGTTATGGAGGATCTTAGTGGGAATGTGTTTATTAGGAAAATGTTATGTGCGAACTAAGTCCATCTCCCACTAGAAGCTCCTCATAAACCCATTTTAAATCCTCCAGTACCTTTTCATTCAATAGGATTCCCTCTTTCATCAATTTGTCTTCCGATTCACGTTCAATATCTCCCGGAATATACACCCTTTCCTGCCCTGTGGCCGGGGTGGCTGCCCTGAACGTGCGGATCCACAGATCCATCATCCGTTTGAACTCATCGGCCTGCTGGAAGGCATCGATGCGCATGGCGCCGAAAAAGTGCCCCAACCCCTTGCCGGGCATATCTTTTCTGGGTTCCAGGTAGCTCACCTGTGGCGGCACGAACGGTCCGAAGTTGGCACCGGGCAGCACCGCCGACAAGATGTCGATGATGGCACCCATGCAATACCCTTTATGGCTGCCATGTATGCGGTCGCCACCAAGAGGCACAATGGCACCACCATGGGTAATGACAGCGGGATCGGTGGAGGGTACCCCGGAAGCATCCTGAACATACCCCAACGGGGACATTTCACCCCGCTTCTCCATCATGGCCAGCTTTCCCCGGGCAACGGGTGTGGTGGCGAAGTCGGCCACAAACGGAGGCTCCTCTCCGGCAGGGATTGCCACTGCCAATGGGTTGGTTCCCAGCAACCTGGAGACCGAAAAGGTGGGCGCTACCAGTGGGTTGGCATTGGTCATCGAGATGCCGATCATGTCGTGCTCCAGTGCCATCATGCTGTAGTACCCGGCAATGCCGTAATGATTCGAGTTGCGCATGGCCACCCAGCCGGTGCCTGCGTGAGCCGCTTTCCCGATGGCGAGCTCCATCGCCATCACTCCCGGAATCATCCCCATGCCGTTGTCGCCATCCACCACTGCAGTGGTCAGGGTTTCGTGCACAACCTCAGGTTTTGGGGTGATGTTCAGCCTTCCGGCTTTCCACAGATTGTAGTAGTCTTTCACCCGCATCACACCGTGTGAGGGGATGCTGCGGAGTTCTGCCTGCACCAGTACATCGGCGATTAAAGATGCCTCGTGGTATGGGGCACCCATATTGCCGAAAACTTTAGTCAGCAAGTCTTTTAAATACTGAAACTGGTAGTGTTGCATCGAATGGTTATTTTGTTTTTCGTTGATTTTCCGAACATTACATCTTGCTTGACAGGCAATGCTGATTCAATAGAGATAGAATCAAAACGTTGAATATTTTTCCTATTGCCTGATGAACCTGAAGCTCATGTCTGTTTGCCCGCTGAGCCTGATCAGATAGATTCCTTGTGGCAAATGATTCACATCGATCATTTTTTGTCCTGATCCAAGGCTGCCCTGCATAATAACCTTTCCCCAAAAATCATACATCGAATAATTTGCAAGGATGATATGCTCCGGTGTTTCAATACAGAGATGGTCCATGGCGGGATTCGGATAAATTCTGACATCAGCGGCGATTTCCTTCTCTTCTATCCCGGGTTGACTTCCTATAACCAGTAAGGCAATGTTGGAAGTGGTGGAACAATTTCCTGTTGTTACGATGCACAGGAACGGTTGGTTATGGTTGGCCGATGTAGCATTCGTAACGGCCAGCGCATTTGTTGAAACTCCCTGGAATTGTCCGGTATTGGTAAGATTCTGAAAGCCGGCTCCCGAATCCGATTGCCAATGATAGCCCACTCCGCTGTTTTGCACCCCAATGGTAAACTGGATGTTTCCTCCGGGTGGGATGATTTGGGTAATGGGCTGGGCGGTGATCAGGATAGGGGTAATGGTCACCGGCAACACCCGGGGCACAGATGAGCCACTGGCATTGTTGGCGGTCAGGCTAATGGTTCCGCTGGCATTTCCGGTAATTACCGAAATAAAATTGGTAGCACTTGAACCGCTCCAGCCAGCGGGCAGGCTCCATGTATAGCTTGTTGCGAGTGAATCATCGAGCACAGAGTAGATCTCGGTAACGCTGGGGCATGGAGTGGAATTTCCGATGATTGCCGAGGGTTGAACAGGGGTGCCATCGTTAAAGAACCTGGCCAGGAATGCATCGTAACTGCCTGTGGCGCCCCCTCCCGGGATTGTTTGATGCGCGCCGGGAGTGCTGATGTTATTGCCGGAAAAAGTATTTCCAGCCACATATATGTTTCCATTGATCCCTGCCGCACATGAATTGATGTAATCATTGTTGCTGCCGCCGTAATAACTTCCCCAGATGTGTCCTCCATGCGTGTTGAAAAGGGCAACATAGCCATCACTTTGCAACCCGCCATAAAAAGGCTGATGTGAAGAGGGAGAAGCAATACCATTTGCAGAAACAGTCAACCCGGCCATATAAACGTTTCCGCTGGTGTCGACTGCACAGGAATATCCATAGTCATTCATATTTCCACCGAAATAGGTACACCACAGGAGGGCTCCGTTCGTATTGTATTTACCCAGAAAAGCATCTGTATTTCCTCCCAGGGTGTCCTGATGAACGTTGCCGGCTGCAATCTGACTGGTCGATGAGGTTATCCCTGAAGCGAATATGTATCCATGCTGATCTGTTGCCAATCCATGAATTTCGTCGATAGACCCTCCTCCTTTATAGGTACCCCACTGTCGCACCCCGTTGTTGTTGAATTTTACGAGGAATCCATCCCATCCACCTCCATAAAACGATTGTGCACTGCCAGTTGTGGCAATGGCTGTAGTTGACCGTGCCTGTCCTGCCAGAAAAACATTCCCGGCCAGGTCGGTGGCACAGGCAAAACCGTATTCATCTCCAACTCCACCGTAATAAGTGCCCCACTGCCGTGCTCCGGTACTGTCGAATTTTACCAGGTAAGCATCGGTGTTGCTGCTGGACCCCTGTATGGTTGTTTGATGAGCTCCGGGGGTGGCGATTCCTGAAAGGGATCTGGTGCGGCCGAAGAGAAATACATTGCCATCTTCATCCAACGTGCACCCATTTACATCTTCGTCGGCCGGCCCTCCGCAATAGGTGCCCCATTGCCTGACTCCGCCTGGGCTGAACCTGACAAGATATCCGTCGTAATTGCCCCCGATGCTGGTCTGATGGGCTGAAGGGGTGGCAATGTTCGCAGCGGATGCAGTGCGCCCTGCCAGATAGCAGTTGCCCTGGCGGTCTGCAGTGCAGAATCCGTTGTCGCCCCCCAGACCACCGTAATACGTACCCCATTGCCTTACTCCGTTGCTGTCGAATTTAACCAGGTACCCATCATAGCTTCCTCCCCACATGCTTACCTGGTGGGCACCTGTTGTGGCAATGGCATTGCCGGAACCGGTCTGTCCCGCCAAAAAAACATTGCCGAAACCATCCACAGCACAATTAGCCACGGTCTGATCGTTACCGATTCCACCATAATAGGTTCCCCAAACCAATACCGGGGGATCAATCCGCAGGGGGCGCTCCGGGTCAAAGTGGCTGAGTTCAAATCCTACGCGGTTTCCCAACACTTTCCACTTCGCCTGTACCGTTTGCCCTTCCTGGTAACACCTCAGTTGTCCTTCCCTGATATCACCCAACGGAGTATGCATTACCAGGTAACCCTCCGGATCGATACTAAGTGCAGCACCAGTTATTTCAAAAGCAATCTGTTTGTAGTTTTCAGCTTTCTGTAAGATCCAATCGCTTTCCAGAATGCCGTCTCTGCCGAAAAAATGGAGGTCAACACCGGGCCAGAGATCTTTGTAAATAACAGAATGATAGCTCTTTACGTACAAGGCAGGCTCAGTGCCTTCAGGTACATTGTAATAATGATTGTACCCCTCTGCAACATCCCCTGTAATCATCTGGCACGCATTGCCGGCATCTACCCAACGGATGTCCACGCGATAAATCTCCGTCATGCCGGCAACCTGTTCATGCTCCACGACAGATGGTGCTCCTTCGCTGGTATTGCTTTCGTTCCGTTTTTCCCTCCTGCTCAGCTGGTAACTGATGCCGTTGTTAAAGAGGTGAAAATCAAGCCCTGTTGCACTACCGGCGAAAAGCACATCAGGCCGGGGATTGTTAAACTGATCTTTGACCTGACCCCTGTTCTCTTCAAAGGTGATGTGGGGGGCTTGGTTTATCACTGTGTTTGCATTGACCCCCGGTTTCTGCGTAACGGGATGCTGGGAATTTCCGGCTGATACAAAAAAGAGAATTAATGCCAATGTTGCAGAAGAACGGATTATGGGGTATTTCATAGAACAGGGATTTAGGGTACGAATTTCAGCATTAATTCAATAACTCAAAACCAGCAGCCGGCTCGACCAAACAACTAAACAACTCAACCCTCTCAACCTTCTTCCACAAACCTTATCCCGAAACTCTCAAGTTCATCCAGTATGGGGTTGTACAGCTCAGGGATTACAGGAATATGTACTCCTGTGAGGTTCAGTTTTCCGGTGAGGAGCAGCTTTACGGCAATGGCCACGGGGGTTCCCACGGTAATGGACATGGCGGTTTCTTCGGGGTCTTTCCCGATAATTGCCATGGAGGAGGTGATTGTTTTTTCTTCTCCGTTGAATTCGTAAACAAACTCGTGCTGCATCACAATCATGTCTTTGTCGCCCTCCTCCAGTGCCCATTTTTCTTCGAGGAGCTTTTGCAGGATCTGGGCAGGGGTGGCATTGGGCATTCCGATCTTCCGGTTTTCGAATATGCCCAGCCAGGAGAGCTTCTTCATGATTTCTCCGTCCGGATCGAGGGCAATGTATTCGCACAGCTTTTGTTCCACAGGCTTTTCGGGGTCGTACCGCAGGAAAACATTGATGAATTCACGGTAGGTCATGTTCATCGAATCCTCCAGTGTATAGGTGTCGTCGGTGGCGCCGAGCTGCACAAACACATTCCAGGCTTCGCAGTACCCGGGTCTGCGCATGGTGCCCCTGAACATCGTCGGGATCCCCTGAAGGTTATAGGTCTCGCGGTATTTCAGGCTGTCGCGGTTGGGGTACACCTCGAATTCACCCTTGTCCAGCACTGTCGTTTTCTGAACTCTGTCGTAAAGTTTGTGGTAGGGGATATATTTGTACTTTCCATTCTTGATAAACTGCGATACCCCTTGTCCGGCAAGCACCACGTTGCGGGGGTTCCAGGTAAATTTGTAGTGCCATGGGTTGTTGTCATAAGCTGGAGCAATCAATCCGCCGGTGCTGGACTTAAAGGACAGCATTCTGCCACCCCGGGCTTTAATCCTGTCGATAACCCGCATCGCCGACATGTGGTCGATGCCGGGATCCACCCCAAGTTCGTTCAGAAACAGCAAACCGGCAGTACGGACATCCTCCTCCATCAGTTTCATCTCTTTTGATACGTAGCTTGCAGTTACCATATTTACACGAGCTTCCAGACAGGCTGCTGCCACCCGCGGATGAAAGGCGGCAGGCAGGAAAGAGATTACCACGTCGGCTTTTGCTACAGTGGTTTTTAAAAGGTTGTCGTCAAAGATATCGAACTGGAATACCGAACCCCGGGGGTGCCCTTTAACCTTTCGTGCAGCCGTTTCGGTATTGAGGTCACCAATGGCCAGATGCCAGTTATAGGTTTCTGAATGGTCTAACAGGTATTGGATCAGGTTGGTGGCCGATAATCCGGAACCAAGCAAAACAATGCGTTTCATCGATATGGGTTTTTTGAATTGGAGTCGCGAAATTAGCAAAGTGCTTTGGTTTTTTCAGAAATTTCCCGGAGAATTTCTTTGGAAAAAATCTCTTCGCTACTGTCTGGAGAGGATCTTCATTGCCTCTATCCTTTTTTTATCTTTGCATTCATTTTCATTCTAACCCGGAGGCAGGTGCCTATGTGGACATTATTCAAGAAAGAGGTCAGTGTCTTTTTAAGTTCTCTGATCGGATATATTGTAATAGCCGTTTTTCTGATGATCAACGGTTTGTTTATCTGGATCTTCCCGATGGAGTTTAATATCCTGCAGTATGGATATGCTTCGCTCGATGGTTTGTTTATTATCGCCCCCTTTGTATTTCTGTTTCTGATACCGGCCATCACCATGCGGCTTTTTGCCGATGAAAGGCGCAGCGGTACGATGGAACTGCTGCTCACCAAACCGGTAAGCGACCTGCAGATTCTCCTGTCGAAATACCTGGCAGGTCTTGTTCTTGTTGTGATCGCAATCCTGCCCACCCTGATTTACGTGGTGGCTGTTTGGCAACTGGGGCTTGAGCCAGGCAACCTCGACAAAGGGGGTACACTGGGGTCGTATCTTGGGCTCCTCTTCCTTTCTGCTGCCTTTGTGGCCACCGGCCTCTTCGCCTCTTCCCTCACCGACAACCAGATCGTTGCATTCATTTTGGCGGTATTCCTCTGCGGATTCGGCTACATCGGTTTCGAATCGATTCACAACCTGGAACTCTTTGGCAGGTTCGATCTTTTCATCAAAGCCCTGGGTATCAATGCCCACTATGTTTCCATGAGCCGCGGGGTGATTGACACACGCGATGTGATCTACTTTTTCAGCTATATTGTGTTTTTCCTGCTGCTTACCCGTCTCACCCTGCAACGCCGTTACTGGTAATCCATCCTGTAAATAAAAAGGTCATCATGCCATTCAGTCTGAAAAGCCATAAAGCCCAGCACCTCATGCAGTTTGCCCTGATCGTGGGCATCATCGCGGTGGTGAATATTGTATCTTCTTTCCTGTTCACCCGTATAGACCTTACCAGCGATAACCGGTACACCATTTCCAGGGCTACCCGGGATCTGATCAGGAATATCGACGAACCGATGCTTTTCAAAGTCTACCTTGAAGGGGACATGCCTGCCAGCTACAAGCGCCTCCGCAACGAAACACGTGAGATGCTCACGGAATTCAAAGCCTACAACCGGAATGTGGTGTTTGAATTCATCGATCCCAACAGCCCCCCTGACAAAGGATCCCGCACCGCGCTTCAGCAACAGCTTTATGGCAAGGGGCTTATGCCCAGGCAGATCACAAATACACGACAGGGCAAAGTAGAGAGCCAGACCATCTTTCCGGGCGCCATTGTGTCATACCAGGGCAAGGAATATCCCATGGCGATTTTGAAAAATCAGCTCGGGAGGCCGGAGGAAGAGATGCTGAACAATTCCATACAGCAGCTCGAATATACCTTTGCCAGCACTGTGAAGGTGCTTACTACCACCCACAAGCCCTCGGTGGCGTTCACCACGGGTCATGGTGAGCTTTCTGAATATCAGACCTATGGTGCCGCTTACGCGATGTCATCCTTCTATGAAGTGGATCGCGTTGAGCTCAATGGCAATGGCAGTGCCCTGTTTATGCTCGACCCCAAAGATTCCACCACCCTCAAAAGGAGGTATGATGCCATCATCATCGCCCGCCCCGACTCCGCCTTCTCCCGCCTCGATGGATTTATCATCGACCAGTTTATCATGTATGGCGGCAAGGTGCTGTGGTTTATAGATCCGATCTTTGCCAGCCTCGATTCGTTGCAGGATACCGGATCCACCATCGGGCTTCGCATGGCACTGGGCATAGAACAGCAGCTCTTTAACTATGGGGTAAGACTCAATACCAACCTCATCAAGGATCTCAACTGTATGCCACTCCCTTTCAATACCCAGCCGGCAGGGTCACGCCCCGAGTTCAAGCCGTTTCCCTGGTATTTTTCCCCGATCCTTACCCCTGCATCCACTCATCCCATTGTCAAGAATCTCAACGATATCAAAACAGAATTCATCAGCAGCCTCGATACCGTTCAGGTACCTGGCATCCTCAAAACCATTTTGCTTACTACTTCGCGATACAGTAAAACAGAGAATAGTCCGGTGCCAATACATGTAGGCCTGATGCTGGAGGAGCAGAACCCCAACCTTTACAATGAACCCTATCTGCCGGTAGCTGTGTTGCTCGAAGGGGAGTTCTCTTCGTTTTGGGAATCGATGCCGATGCCGGCCGGCGAATCAGGGCTGAAGAAGATCAACCGGAGCCCCAAAACCAGTATGCTGGTAGTCTCTGATGGCGACATCATCCGCAACCAGACCCAACCGGATGCTTCCGGGCAAACCGTGCCTCTTCCCCTCGGATTTGATCGCTATACACAAACCTTCTTCGGAAATCAGGATTTTCTGCTCAACGTTCTTAACTACATGCTCGACGACAACCGGTTGCTGGAATCCCGCACCAAAGATTTCAGAATCCGGAGGCTGGATCCCAAAAAGCTGGAAAACAATGGCATCATCCTGCGCTGGCAGATCATCAATGTGGCAGGGCCCATACTCCTGGTGATTGCTGTTGGATTGATCATCATCTTTCTGCGCCGCAGAAAATACGCCCGTATTTCACAATAAAAACTCTCAACATCACATCTATGCCCAAACGTACCCGCCTTACCATTGTCCTGCTGACACTGCTGGTGATTCTTGGTGCGGCTGCCATCATCCTTCAAAAGCAATATAGCTCGCAGGGAACCCTCTTTTCGGAATTTGCCGTTTCCGATACCAGCAATATCACCACCATCATCTTAACTGACCGCGAAAACCGCAAGGTAACGCTGGATCGCGTTTCGCCGGGAGAGTGGAAACTCAATAACCTCCATACCGCCAATGCTGTGGTAATGGAGTCGCTGCTAAAAACCCTGTACAACCTGGAAGTGAAGGGTCTGGTGCCTAAATCAGCGCTCAATGCTGCCGTATCGAATATGGCGGCAAAAAACACCTATGTGCGTATTTATCAAAGAGTTCCACGAATTAAAATCGGCAGAATGAAGCTCTTTCCCCATGTAAAATTAACAACATCGTACTATGTGGGGGGACCAACCCAGGACCATCTGGGTACCTATATGAAGCTGGATGACAGTGACCGGATATACATCACCTACGTGCCCGGCCAGAATGCATTTCTTTCCCTGCGCTATTCTACCAGCGAAAGCGACTGGCGCGACCATACCATCATCGCTCTCACTATCCAGCAAATCAAGTCAGTAGAGGCTGAAATTCCGGGGCGTCCCGACGAATCGTACCGCATTGAAAAGACCGGTGAACGCACATTCCGGATGTTTCAATACTACGACAAACCGGTTGTTATCCCCCTCGACACCAACCGTGTGCTGGAATTTCTGGCTGCCTTCAGAAACGTTAAGTACGAAGGTCTTATCAACGACATCGAACCGGAGCGGCGCGACAGCATTGTGAATTCCGTACCCATGCAAACTCTCACGATAACGGCTGTGGATGGAAAAAAACACACCATTACTACCTATCGCAGAAAATCGCCTTACGCATTTGACGAAGTAACCCAGCAGGAATTAATTTGGGACCGCGACCGATTGTACGCACAGATCAATAACGGGAAAGATCTCACCCTTTGTCAGTTTTATGTTTTTGATGAGATTCTGAAACCATTTACCTGGTTCAGGGCCGATTACAAGGATCAGGATGAAGGGTACTTCACAGAAGAGTAAGCAAAGATTTTAACCCGGAATTACCGTTATTTGTTTTTTTATCCTACTTTTACCTTATCAATGAAATTGATAAATTAACATTGAAAATCAACATATTATGAAATTCATCATCTCCTCAGCAACCTTGTTAAAAGCCCTTCAGAATGTGAACGGGGTAATCCTGGCCAACAACACCCTTCCCATCCTCGATAATTTTCTGTTCGAGCTAAGTGAAGGAAAATTGCAGATCACTGCTTCCGATTTGGAAACTACCATGATCGTTTCGGTGTCTCCCGATATGGCAGAAGAGTTTGGCAGCATTGCGGTTCCGGCGAAAATCCTGATCGAAACCCTCAAGACTTTCTCGAACATCCCTATCTCTTTCACTTCACATCCGGAGACCTTCGCCATTACGATTGCTACAGAAGAGGGGAACTTTAAGATTGCCGGACAAAATGCCGATGAATTTCCGAAGCAGCCAGAGATGCCGGATACCACTGCCATTACCCTGAATTCCGGATTTCTCTCTTCTGCAATCCACCATACCATTCTGGCCACCGGCAACGACGAACTGCGTCCGGTAATGTCGGGGGTGTATTGTGAGCTGAATGAAGAGGGAGTTACCTTTGTGGCTACCGATGCACATAAGCTGGTGCGGTACCGTCGTGCCGATGTAAAGACCGGCGTGGAGGCTTCCTTTATTCTGCCCAAAAAACCATTGCACCAGTTGCGCAATGCCCTGGCCGACCTCGACGAATCGGTGAATATCGAATACAACGAGAAAAATGCCTATTTCGCTTTCCATAACATCCACCTTTACTGCCGCCTGATTGAAGGCAAATACCCGAATTATGAAGTTGTGATTCCGAAAGACAATCCCAACAGGCTGATCGTGGACAGGGTGCAGCTGGTAAATTCCTTGCGCCGTGTGGGGATTTATGCAAACCAAAGCACCCAGCAGGTGCGCTTTAAAATATCGGGCAAAGAGTTGATTCTCTCAGCCGAGGATGTGGATTACGCCAACGAGGCCAAGGAACGCCTGAACTGCAGCTACGAAGGAGACGACATGGAAATCGGTTTCAGCTCGAGGTTTATGTATGAACTGGTGAACAACATCGAAGGGGAACAGGTGCTGATAGAAATGTCGAATCCCAACCGTGCAGGTCTGATTTCACCCGCCAATCCTACCGACCCCGCTGAGAGCCTGCTGATGCTGATCATGCCGGTGATGCTGAATAATTAGGTCGTTGACAGTCGATAGTCGACTGTCAAGAGTCGGCAGTTATGAGTTATAAGGTACCTTGGGGTATTGTGCCTTTTTGATATGAACTGGTAAAGATGCTTTATCATGAAAACTCAGTGTGTTTTCAGGCAATTTATTGGTGTGCTGGCTATTACGGCCATCTTATTGATTCTGGCGATTCATCCTGGTTGCAGGAACAAATCTGCCGATAAAAGAAATCCATTCGGGTTGGACCTGGTGATGGATGCAGAAACCTACCGGATAGATGTTGCTGCTGATCAGGCAAATCGCATGATGGATCTGCTGGAGGTCGTTCCGGGTATTCAGCTTGACATCAGATATGCCACTCCCCATAATTTTACCGGGGAGGTGATCTATACTTCTGCCGAAGCCTGGTTACGGCAACCGGTTGCCGAAGCTTTGAAACGGGTCAGCGACTCATTGTCGGTATTGGGCATTGGGCTTAAAGTTTACGATGCATACCGACCCTATTCAGCCAGTCTTCGATTCTGGGAAGTTTACCCCGATTCAAACTTTGTGGCGCTCCCTTCTTCCGGCTCCAGGCACAACAGAGGTTGTTCCGTTGACCTCAGTCTTTACGAAATATCAACCGGAAAGGAGCTACCGATGCCCACCGGGTTTGATGAATTTTCACCAAAAGCTCACCCCGAGTATATGGACCTTCCGGATACCGTGATCCATAACCGAAAACTTCTGTTTGACGTAATGGCGCACTTTGGGTTTATTCATCATGACCAGGAATGGTGGCATTTTGATTACCAGGGGTGGGGGAAATACAAGTTGATGGATCTGTCGTTCGGAGAGTTGCGTTCATCAAAGCACCTCAACTGAAGAGGTTTATTCGCCGCACTTTTCACTAAGCTCGAGCCAGCGCTCTGTTTTTTGGTCAATCAGCGACAGGGTCTCCGAGAGTTCCGCAGCCCATGCCTGAAGGTTTTCGTGGTTGGTTTCGCCGCTATGGAGTTGTTGTTCGAGGGTGGTTTTTCTGTTTTCAAGAGTCCCAATTTCCAAATCCAGGGCTTCGTACTCCCGCATCTCTTTCCATGTAGCTTTGGAAGGGTCGGTCTTTCGGGGCTCTTTTAGGGTGGTTTCAGCAGCAGACTTGGCCACCAGCCTTGCCTGTTTTAATTCCTTCTCACGGGCTTCACGGTACAGGGTATAGTTGCCATAAAAATCCTTCACTTTTCCCTGGCCTCTGAAAACAAAAAGGTGCCCCGAAATTCTGTCAAGGAAAAACCGGTCGTGGGAAGCCACCACCAGGCACCCTTTGTAATGTATCAGAAACTCTTCCAGCGCCTGCAGCGTCTGTATGTCCAGATCGTTGGTGGGCTCGTCGAGCATCAGAAAATTGGGTTGTTCCATCAGGGTAAGCAACAGGTGCAGCTTCCGCCGCTCACCGCCGCTCAGGTATTGGGCATAGTTGAACTGGATGTCGTGCGAAATGCCAAACATCGAAAGAAATCGTGATGCGGATATGGAGTGTTTCTCATCCACATAAACCTCTTCTGCCACATCCTTTACGATGTCGATCACACGGCGCGATTCATCCAGCGGAATTCCCTGCTGGGTGAAGTAGGCCATCTTCAGGGTCTGCCCTTTTACAATCCGCCCCTGATCAGGCCGTACAGATTCCCAGAGCATATCCAGAAAGGTGGATTTTCCCGAGCCATTTCGTCCTACCAGGCCCACTTTATCCCCCTTTTTGAAAGTATAGGAGAAATCCTCCACCAGGTTCAGGTTGCCGTATTTCTTATGAATATTGTTGATTTCCAAGATTTTAGATCCCATTCGATCCATCTTCACAAAAAATTCCTGCTTTACAGTCCGGAAATGCTGATGTACCTTTTCTTCTATTTTTCCAAATTCCTGAATTCTTGCCTTAGACTTATGGGTTCTTGCTTTGGGCATTCTCCTGATCCAATCCAGCTCCTGGCGGTACAGTGCTTTTTGTTTCTCCATCACCACCGATTCAGCGACATCGCGTTCGGCCTTTTTCTCAAGGTAATAAGCATAGTCGCCTTTGTACTGAAATACGGTACCGTGATCGAGCTCGATGATGCTGTCGCATACCTGGTCGAGAAAGTAACGGTCGTGGGTAACCAGAATCAGAGTAAGTTGTGAACGGTTGAGAAAATCTTCCATCCATTCTATGGTGTCGATGTCGAGGTGGTTGGTAGGCTCGTCCAGAATCAGCAGGTCGGCCTCCTCGGTAAGCACCCGGGCCAGAGCCACTTTTTTGCGCTGTCCGCCCGACATCTGTCCGCAAGGCTGGTCAAAATCCTGAATATCAAGCTTTCCCAGCACCTCTTTCACCCTGGATTCATACTGCCAGGCCTCCAGTTCCGTGAGTCTGGCTCCGATGACATCGAAGCGCTGGCGCTGTTCCTCCGTCCAATGATCCGTTGGTGTTAACACCAACCGTTCATGCTCACGGATGAGTCGTGCCTGTTCGGTATCGGAGGCGAGCACCGCATCAAGCGCAGCCTGTTCGGGGTTCAGTTCAGGCTCCTGCGGGAGATACAGCATCCTGATATCCTTGCGCATTACCACCTTGCCGGTGTCGGGCATCCCTTTGCCGGCAATCATCTCCAGCAGGGTGGATTTTCCGGTGCCGTTGCGGGCTATAAGGCCTGCCTTCTGTCCGCGCTCAAGACCAAAGGTGATGTCGGAGAAGAGCACTTTCTCGCCATAGCTTTTCGATAGCCCTTCCACCAGGAGGTAATTCATCCACGTTAATTTTGAGGGGCAAAAATAGCTGTTAAAGCAACATCATTTCTTTTGATGCTGACATTATAAATTCCCAATGGGACATTGGATTTGGATTGGCGCGTTTTCTACCGACATTTTATCCCTACGGGATAATTGTTTTGTTGGGTTGCCCCGCGTTTTCTACCGACATTTTATCCCTACGGGATAATTGTTTTGTTGGGTTGACCCGCGTTTTCTACCGACATTTTATCCCTACGGGATATTTGGTTTATCGCCGGTTCATCATGTTCTACCAATGTCATATCCATACGGGATTTTGGGAAAAACTGATCCCGTAGGGATCAGATGTCGGTAGCATTGAGGTCGTTCACGTACCCAAACGATCCCGTAGGGATCGAATGTCGAATGGGTTAAAGGTTTTCAATAGGTTTGAAAACGAAATTTTCATCATATTCAACCCCGAATTTTTTTAAAATCGAACGATATTCCTCAAGGAATGGAATTGTTCTGTGATGAACCTTCTGATTTTCAATGTAAGTTAAGACCCTATGCAATTGTGACTTACTATAAGAGAATGCACCAAATCCCTCTTGCCAGTTGAATTTTGATGAGGTAAATCCCTCTTTGTTAATCCATCTTGAAGAATCCCTTTTTATCTCCTGCATTAGATTTGAAAGAGACTGAACGGGTCGCATTCCAAAAAGCATATGCACATGGTCATGAGTTCCATTTATGCCAAGCAATTTATGCCCTTGATTGGTCACAATTCCGGTAATATACCTATAGAGATCTTCCTCCCATTCATTTTTGATTAAACTGATTTTGTTCTGAACTGCGAATATGGAGTGAATATGAATTTGGGTATAGGTGTTCGCCATACTATCATTATCTATTTGAGATTTCCCAAAAGATTTTTCTAAATGGATGGTCCGGCAGCCACCAGGCGTTCCCCTTCGGGGGTGTCGGTGAACCGCACGAAATTGCCCACAAACTTCTGAGCCAGCGATATCCGGGCAGCGTCATAACCACTTTTATCTGTCCAGGTATTGCGTGGATCCAGGATGTGTGAATTTACACCTTCAAGTGCCACAGGAATTTGGAGGTTAAATACATCGAAATTGGCTGCAGGGGCTTGGTCGAGTGTTCCGTCGAGTATGGCTGTGATTATTTTACGGGTAGATGGGAGGTCGATCCTCTTACCGGTGCCATAAGGTCCCCCGGTCCAGCCGGTATTCACCAGATAGGCTACCGACCCATGCTGATCCATTTTTTTTGCCAGTTCTTCGGCATACCGGGTTGGGTGTAGCAGCAGGAAGGCAGCACCAAACGCAGAAGAGAAGGTGGGTGAAGGCTCCGAAATACCACGTTCGGTGCCCGCTACTTTGGCAGTATAACCGCTGAGAAAATAATACATGGCCTGGTCGCGGGTAAGGCGTGCAACTGGGGGTAGGATGCCGAATGCATCAGCGGTAAGGAAAATGATATGTTTGGGATGCCCTCCCCTGGATACCGGTTTTACGATGTTGTTGATGTGGTAGATCGGGTAGGAAACCCTTGTGTTTTCAGTTTTTGAAGTATCCTTGAAATTGATGGCTCCATTGGCATCAAATACTACGTTTTCCAGCAGGGCATCTCTTCTGATGGCGTCGTATATATCGGGTTCCTTTTCCCGGGTGAGGTCAATGCATTTGGCATAGCATCCACCCTCGAAATTAAAGACCCCGTCGTCGTCCCAGCCGTGTTCATCATCCCCGATCAATTGCCGGCCGGGGTCTGCACTGAGGGTAGTTTTTCCGGTGCCCGACAATCCGAAGAATATGGCAGTATCGCCATCTTTACCCATATTGGCAGAGCAGTGCATGGCAGCAATGCCCTGCAGCGGCAGGAAATAATTCATAATGGAGAAGAAACCCTTTTTAATCTCGCCACCGTACCAGCTGCCACCAACCACAGCCATTCGCTTGCCGATGTTGAAGGCAACAAATACCTCGGAGTTGAGATTCATTGCTTTCCAGTCGGGGTTTACCGTTTTGCAGGCATGCAGCATCACAAAATCGGGTTCGAAGGTCTCCAGTTCCTCATCGGTGGGACGGATGAACATGTTTTTTACAAAGTGGGAAGCCCATGCGATCTCAGAAATTACACGGATGCGAAGCCGGGTATCAGGGTTGGCACCACAGTATGCATCGGTAACATACAGCTTCC
>CAZJZF010000009.1:0-18292 GCA_964550385.1 uncultured Lentimicrobiaceae bacterium
TACATAGGCATCTCCTACAAATCGGTCTCCCTTGATTCCAGCCGTTTCAGGAGTCTGGCCTCCGGAGAATTTCATCCATCCGAGCATGCTTTTACAGATATGGATACCCCGGTCGTTTACCAGGTTCACCTTTACCACATTTTGGCCGGTTGCACTAAGTAGGGAAGCAATGGAAAAACCGAGCAGATTGTTTCTGATATGCACTAAGTGTAAAGGCTTGTTGGTGTTGGGGGAAGAAAATTCCACCAACACCGGAGGTGAAACCGGATCAGCAGGCCTGAATCCGTATTGATGTTGGGGAATGAGCCCCTGCAGGAACCTGCACCAGTAGTCTTCACTAAGGGTAAGATTAAGATACCCGTTTACAATCTGGTAACTTTCGATTCCCTCAAAATGGCTTTTCAGATAGCAGCCTATCTCCTCACCGGTAAGCATCGGGTTCTTTCGGGAAATTCTGAGCAACGGAAACAATACAAGGGTGAAATCACCCGGGAAATGGGGAGAGGTTTCCTGTATCTGCACAGATTCAGGAGCCGGTATTATACCATAAATATGTTCTGCTGCCTCAGCGACAGCCTTTCTCAAACCCTCATTTATCATAGCATTCGCATTGTTGGGGCACAAAGGTAAGAAAAAGTGAATGAGGCTCATTTTAGGAATTCCGGAAATACTTATATCTTTGCCTCATATTCCACAAATTTCAAATCCCAAAATAACCAACCGATGGAAATTAAAAAAAAGAATGTGATCATCATAGGCGCCGCGGGCCGCGATTTTCACAATTTCAACACCTACTTCCGCGATAATGAAGAGTTTAATGTGGTAGCTTTCACCGCTGCCCAAATCCCCGACATCGATGGTCGCCGTTATCCAGCTGCTCTGGCAGGGAAACTTTATCCACAGGGCATTCCGATTCATGCTGAAGCAGAATTGGAAAAACTTATCCAGGAACTGAAGGTTGATACCTGTGTGTTCGCTTACTCAGATGTTACCTATCAGCATGTTATGGGTATGAGTGCCAAGGTGAACGCAGCAGGAGCCAATTTCAGCCTGCTGGGTCCCAGGGAAACCCAGATAAAAAGTACCAAACCAGTCATTGCCGTGGGAGCTATTCGTACAGGTTGTGGAAAAAGCCAGACCTCCCGCCGTATCATTGAAATCCTGATGGAACAGGGTTTGAAAGTAGTTGCTGTGCGCCATCCGATGCCTTACGGCGATCTGGTAGCCCAGAAAGTGCAGCGTTTTGCCACGGTGGAAGACCTGGCCAAGCACAAGTGCACCATCGAGGAAATGGAAGAATATGAACCCCATGTGGTTCGTGGAAATGTGATCTATGCAGGTGTAGATTACGAGGCCATTCTGCGCGAAGCAGAAAAGGAAGCCGATGTAGTTTTGTGGGATGGTGGAAACAACGACTTTGCCTTTTACAAGCCAGACCTGATGGTTACCGTTGTGGATCCTCATCGCCCCGGACATGAGCTCCGGTATTATCCGGGTGAAGTCACCCTGCGTTTGGCTGATGTTGTGGTAATCAATAAAATGGACAGTGCCTCCCCCGAAGGTATCCAGACTGTAAGGGAAAGCATCAACAAAGTGAACCCCAATGCCATTGTAATTGATGGAGCTTCCCCGCTCACGGTTGACAAACCAGAACTCATCAAAGGTAAAAGAGTGCTTGTGGTTGAAGATGGCCCTACCCTCACCCATGGCGAAATGAAAATTGGGGCTGGTGTTGTAGCTGCCCGCAGGTTTGGTGCCGCTGAATTGGTGGATCCAAGGCCTTTCACTGTTGGAAAACTCTCTGAAACTTTCCGCATCTATCCCAATATTGGCACCCTCCTTCCTGCAATGGGATATGGTGACGAACAGGTTAGGGATTTGGAAGCCACTATAAACAAGGTGGAATGCGATACGGTTGTGATCGCTACACCTATTGATCTCAACAGACTGATCAAAATCAACAAACCGACAGCCAAGGTCGATTACGATCTGCAGGAGATCGGTAAACCCGACCTGAAAGATGTACTTTCGGATTTCATCAGGAAGCATAACCTGAAATAATTCAGAAAACCCGGCCTTCTCAAGCGCCGGGTTTTTTTTTAATACTTATCAACACAAGCCCACAGGAGCACTATAAGAATTATTTTTGTACAGAATGTAATGCCGACTGAATTCTAAACCTACCCAAAAAATAACAGGAAATGAAGAAAAAGAGCCTGGTATCAATCCACGATTTTTCAAAAGAAGAGCAACTGAGGATACTGGAAATGGCCAAGGAGTTTGAAAAAGAGCCGAACTCAAACCTCCTTGATGGCCATGTGATTGCATCCTTATTCTTTGAACCCTCAACCAGAACAAGACTAAGCTTTGAAACTGCCATTCAGCGAATGGGAGGCAGAGTAATCGGATTTGCCGATGCCAACATCTCCAGTACGTCCAAAGGTGAATCGCTAATGGACAGTATTAAAACGGTTGCCCTCTATTCCGATCTCATCATTATGCGGCATCCAATCGAAGGTTCTGCCCGCTTTGCCAGCGAAGTCTCTGATGTTCCGGTTATTAATGCCGGAGACGGAGCCAATCAGCATCCAACCCAATGCCTGTTGGATATGTATTCCATTATGAAAACACAGGGGAGCCTCGATAACCTCAATGTGGCCTTCGTGGGCGATCTGAAATATGGCAGAACCGTTCACTCCCTGGCCATTGCCCTGACAAATTTCAATTGTACATTTCACCTGGTTTCACCCGAAGAGCTGAAACTTCCCAGCTCAGTCAAACAACATATCAAGGACAAGAATCTTCAGTATTATCAGTATACTGACATGATGGAGGCCATTCCAAAAGCAGACATTCTTTACATGACAAGGATTCAGCGCGAACGTTTCTCTGATCCGGTTGATTACGAAAAGGTGAAGAATGCCTACATATTAACAAGGCAAATGTTGGGAAATACAAAACCCAATATGCGCATTTTGCATCCCATGCCCCGTGTAAATGAAATTGAAGAGCAGATTGATGCAGATCCCCGGGCTTACTATTTTCAGCAAGCCCTCAATGGCGTTTTTGTTAGGCAGGCACTCCTCGCCTATCTCCTTGGCATTAAATCATAGTTGATATATTAATAAAAATCAATCTGTTATGGAAAGCAAGAGAACCGAGCTGAAAGTATCTGCCATCGAAAATGGTACGGTAATCGATCATATAGCACACGGAAAAGTCCTTCAAGTGGTAAAGATCCTGGGCCTGGAAGATTTTGAGGATCAGATTTATCTGGGGGCAAATCTGGAAAGCAAGAAATTTGGCAAAAAGGGGATTATCAAAATTTCCAATCACTTTTTTGAAGAGAGCGATATCAACCGGATCGCTCTGATCTCCCCAAGTGCTACCATTATTGAAATAAAAGACTTTGTGATTGTGAAGAAATTCAATGTCCGGGTCCCGGGCCTGGTCCAGGGTATTGTTAAATGTATCAATCCCAAGTGTATTACCAACCAACAGAAGGTTGAAACCCAATTCGAGGTCTATACGATGGATAATCGGATGAGGTTGAAATGCCATTACTGTGAAAAATTCACCAACCAGGAGAATTTCGACTTTAATTGATCCAACATATCTTCTTGAAATAAAGACCATTATTATATGGAAGATATTGCAGACCGGTTACTGAGACTGAAAGAAAATTTACCTTCGGATGTACGACTGGTAGCTGTTTCCAAAACACAGCCCGTTGAGAGAATTCTGGAAGCATACAAAGCCGGACAACGAATTTTTGGGGAAAATAAAGCTCAGGAGCTGTTAACCAAAGCTCCTCTCCTGCCCTCTGATATTGAGTGGCATTTCATCGGACACCTCCAAACGAACAAGGTGAAAACGGTGGTTCCTTTTGCAAAAATGATCCATAGCATCGATTCAATGAGACTGCTTGAAGAGGTTGCAAAAGAAGCAAATCGAACAGCCAGAACCATTGAATGCCTGCTGCAGTTTCATATTGCCGAAGAGGAAACAAAATACGGCCTTTCATTAGAGGAGGCAAAGGATATTTGCAGTCATGACAAATTCAGAAAACACCCCTTTCTTGTTTTGGCAGGTGTAATGGGAATGGCCACCCTTACTGAAAATCCCATGCAGATTTCACAGGAATTTTCTCTGCTGAAGGACTTCTTCATCGAACTAAAACGACTGTATTTCTCAGATAATCAGCACTTCAAAGAAATATCCATGGGCATGTCGGATGATTACCTTTTGGCAATTGCTGAGGGCTCAACCCTGATTCGGCTGGGTAGCGCCCTGTTTGGATACAGAAATCCTTAAACTTCTCTTAACCATTTCTCTACATTAAAGCCTTTCATTTGCACTTGATCTTATGAAAAAGATGAAGATGCCATGAAAGAATCTCTGATTATTCAGCTCATTCTTGTAACACTGCTGTTAACCGGGTGCTCTCAGCATGATACAGTTGAAGTGTACTATGAGAACTCAAAAATTACCCGGGAGAAGTATCGTATGCTAACCGGACATAATGCAGATTCAATCAAAGATGGTTTCTATCTTGCCTATTATCCGAACGGGGAATACCAAAAAGCGGGGCACTACATCAGGGGTAAGAAACAGGGTAAGTGGAACCAATGGTTCGAAGATGGCATAAAGAAAGAAGAAGCTGTTTTTTTCGACAATCTGTATCATGGCACCTACAAAGCATTTTATCCAAGCGGTAAGCCTCTGGCAGAAGGAAAATTCAGGATGGGAAATAAAACCGGAAATTGGATCTATTATACCCCATCCGGTAAGGTGAATAAGATAGAAAAGTATTGAGGAATTCACTACTTTTGCCATCGGATTGATCTGATGGTGAAACTCCTGAAATGAAAATAATATTATTGGTTCTGTCAATGGTTGGCTCATTGGGATTGTTCCTTTTTGGGATGAAACTGATGAGCGAAGGAATTCTGAAGGTTGGCGGCTCGAAACTGCGCAGAGTTATCACGAATCTTACTGCCGGCAGATGGAGAGGTGTTTTGACGGGTTTGGTGAGTACGGGTGTTCTGCAATCATCAACAGCCATTACCATTATGACTGTGAGTATGGTGAATGCAGGCATACTAAGCCTCCCTGCCTCCATTGGCATTATTCTGGGAGCCAATATTGGAACCACGGTAACAGGCTGGCTTGTATCTCTGCTGGGATTTCAGCTGCAAATGACAACCCTTTCACTGATCATCATTGCTTTTGCCATTCCCCTTAATTTTGTAGGAAAAGGAAAGGCACGGAGCTGGTCGGAGTTTATGATTGGTTTTGCGCTTCTCTTCATTGGCCTGCAATTGTTACGCGATACCCTTCCCAATATTCAGGATGATCCGGGATTGCTGAATTGGTTTTCAACCATTGCTTCCCGATTTGAACATTCAGCCTTAATATTCGTGGCCATCGGAACCCTGCTAACCATGGTGTTTCAATCCTCAAGTGCCATCATGTCATTTACCCTGGTGATGGCTATGGGAAACCTAATCACTTTCAATGACGCAGCCGGTATGATTATCGGTCTTAATATCGGAACCACTATTTCTGCCAACCTCGCTGCCATTGTAGCCAACCGTGATGCCCGTATTGCCGCCAGAACCCATTTCTTGTTCAATCTGTTCGGAGCGATATGGATCTATCCCCTGTTACCCTGGATTACATCCCTCATCGATACGGTTATGATCAGAACCGGAAATCCATCTCCTGTCTCAAGTGCTGTTTCTACACCCATTGCCCTGTCAATTTTTCATACCCTGTTCAATGTCAGTAATGTGTTGCTGCAAATTGGGTTTATCAAGTATCTTGAGAAAGCTGGAGAATGGGTGGTTATCAGAAAAAAAACCAGAAAAGATGATTATTCCCTTACCCTTATCAATTCAGGTTTGCTGTCTACTGCTGAGCTTTCATTGGTGCAGGCTGGCCGTGAAATAAAAAAAATGTTTGATTTGTCTATAAGTGCCCTTAACGACAGTTCTCAATTGCTCACCGAGATGGATCATCCGGAATCCGAAAGAATCATGCGACGGGTGAAACAGAAAGAGGCTGCATCGGATCTCAATGAAAAAAGGATCAATGATTTTCTCACACAGGTTTCTGAAGGTAATTTAAGCCATCAGGCCACCCTTGAAATAAAGAAGATGGTAAAACTTGCCGATGAGTTGGAGACTATCATTGACTACTGCCTAAGCATCTCCAATACCATAGATTTAAAAAACAAGGAAAGGATCTGGTTTACCCAGGAGCTTCGTGATAAACTCTTAACACTCCTGCACCGTGATCAAATGCTTCTTAACATTATTGCAGATGTGTATTCAGGTGTCCTTCAGTTTGATACAGCAAAAAGCAAAGCGCTGTCCATTGAATCGGAAATCAATGCATTCAGATCCCGTTACCGTAATGAGCATCTGCAATCCACCAGCGAAAAGGAGTATTCGTATCATGCAGGAATTGCCTATCTTACTCTGATCAGTCACGCTGAGAAAATCGGAGACCACAGCATCAATATTCTCGAGGTACTCGAAAGTGCTTAACATTGGCATAATATTGCCTTAACACAATCTTCCTTTTTGTTTAACACTGGGTTAGCGTTGTCTTCATCTGGCAGCTATATCTTTGTCGCAGTTAAAAACATGAAAATTATGAAAAGATTATTGTTATCAATTGCTATAGTTCTGATAGGATCCTTTTTGGCTCAGGCAGAAAGCACCCCGGTTTCGAAGGAAAAAAACTCACAATCAGAAACCACTGTACAGGTAACGCTGCAGGGAAATGTTATTGACAGCCAAACCCTTGAGTCTCTTGCCGGAGTTGCCCTTGAAATTGCAGGCACAAAAGCAGTTGTCTACACCGATTTCGAAGGAAATTTTCAGATCACAAACCTTGAACCCGGATATTACAATATTGTAGTGAGGTTTGTTTCCTACAAGCCGCATCTGATCGAAAACGTGTATCTGCAGCCGGGTAACAACAATCTGCAGTCCATTAAGCTCATGGCTAATTAGATTGTCAATCAGAATATAAGCTCGACTACCAGTTCATAAACCCGGTCTGTCGTATGAGTATTATTCAGGATATCTGCATCAAGCAGTATCCTGTTTTTTTTATAGAACGACCAGGCCAGACCACCAATCAGCCGTTGCTTTTTATCCTGGGATGTTAGAATCTCAAAACGATCATACCTGAAGAAGCAGGATACTTTTGCAGGAATGGCGAATACTTCAGCAAAAGCCGAAATTCCCTCAACTTTCATTGATTTGCCTTCGGTTGTAACTAAGGTACCTGCCATATTCCCAAATCCTTTTGTGTATTGTACTGCTGTTCTGGCAAACCTGCTTTCAAAACTGATCAAGGCACAATGGTTCTCGAATCTGGGGGCACTGGCAGTATTCCCTTTGCCTCCGGCATAGGCATAGGTAACCTGAAGCCCAGGGGCAAATGCAGTAAACGGCCTCAGGGTAAGCCGTCCTTCAACCGTTTTGCCGCGATTCAATTCCAGTGCGTGGTATCCCCCCCCATTGTAAACGCCAAATGCAAGGCTCCCGTATTTGCCGGGATATCCCGAGGTGATCCCTCTGGAGGATGGGTTCTCCAATTCTCCCCCCAGCAGTGCGACGTAGGTGATTCCAAAATCTGCAGAATTTATGATCTTGTATCTTTCCAGAAACATGGTGCCCTGAAACCTGTAACTGTTGATCCTTTCGTCGAAATCAAGGAATGGCCGGTGCACCATTCCTGCTTCGAGAAAGGATTTCTTCAATACACCCGTGTTGAAAGGCACATACTTCAGATAGCAATACTTCAGGCGCATTTCGATGTTCCCGGCATCATCACCCTCCTCATCGGTAATGATGTCCTGGGTGAATCGAACCGACAAATTTTTACTTAATTCCTTTGAGAAAGTGATGTAACCCCTTTTCAGTACGAAAGCATTGGAAGCAACCTGCCCGTCGGTTTCCTTTTGCTGAAATGCAAGAAACCACTGACCACTGGTTTCAAGCTTTTTTTCGATCGCAGCATTTGAGGGTTCATCCTGTGCCTGGAGCCCGGAACAAAGGAAAAGTAAAATTACGAAGACCAAAAGAATGTGAAGTATTTTCATTTTTGCATTGTGTTAAGCAATGCAAAAAAATAACAATATGTTCACATATGAAAATAACAGGCGGAATTATGACTTATCATAATCTTTCTCCGATACCAGGTTCCCCTTTTCATCCCACATATACCATTTGCCTGCTTTCTTTCCATCACGGTAAAACATCTGGTAACGCAACACTCCCTGATCATCCCATATAAACCAAAACCCCTCCTTCAAGCCTTTGTTGTAACGCGCTTCACCTACCTTTACCCCCTGTTCGTTCCAGTTGATCCATAAACTGTCCATCTCCCCTTCGGTGTAAAACCTCTGCTCTTTTTGCTGTCCACTGAGATAAAACTCTTTGGTAACCCCATCCAGTAAGCCGTTCCTGATCTTCATCTCGAGATGTACCTTACCAGCTTCGTAATAGGACGTATGGGTACCGGAATAGAGCATTCCATTTTTATAATAATAGCCATCCCTGTACTCCAATTCTCCGGTTTGAGCTGTTACAGATGTATACATCAGAGTACTTAGTACAGTAAGCAGAATCATCTGATTCACTTTTAATGATCTTATCATTTTGGCAGCCTTTAAATTTTCAAAAGCAATTTCCTTCATACCATGTTGATTTGCAAATATAGACTAATGCCATTGATAAGTCAATGGCATTAGCCAACCTTTTACAGAGGCACAAAAATCCGCAATAATTTTCGGGAGTTGTGTTGCTTTGCTTTAAAGAATCTTTAAAAGATCGAGAAAAAAAACTTTTCTGTGGTAATAATTTGTTAACATTGCAATCCACAAACACCTTTTAATTACAAGTACTTTTGCCAGGTTTTTAAACTAAATACTGATGCAAACAGAATTCATTTATCTGATAATGGTTGGGATACTGTTTATCCTGGCAGTATCCGACCTGATTGTCGGGGTTTCGAATGATGCCATCAATTTTCTGAACAGTGCCATCGGTTCCCGAGCTGCCCGCTTTCGAACGGTTATGATCGTGGCGATGATCGGTATTCTGGTGGGAGCAACTTTTTCTTCGGGAATGATGGAGGTGGCCAGAAAAGGGATGTTCAATCCCCAGTTTTTCTATTTTAAAGATATTATGCTCCTGTTCATCGCTGTGATGATCGTGGACGTAATTCTGCTGGATACCTTTAATTCGTTCGGTCTACCTACCTCTACAACGGTTTCGCTGGTATTTGAACTGCTTGGCGCAGCGGTAGCAGTTGCATGGGGCTATAGCCTTCGGGGAAATCTGATTGAACTGGACGGAGCAATGATCACAGGGACTGTGAATGACTATATCAACAGCAAAAAGGCGCTCGAAATCATAATGGGGATATTGCTTAGCATCGTAATCGCCTTTACCGTGGGGGCTGTAATTCAGTACATCTGTCGCGTTATATTTACCTTCAATTATCGCAGGGTACTGCCCTATGCTGGCGGTATCTTCAGTGGCATTGCCATCACTTCCATCACCTATTTTATGCTCATCAAGGGGGCGAAGGATGCATCGTTTATGACCAGTGGAGCCAAAGATTTTATTACAGATAACGCCAATAAAATATTGATATTCAGTTTTATAGGATGGACAGTGCTCTTCCAGGTGCTTACCTTTATTATCAAGGAATGGGTGCTCAGGGTCATCGTACTGGTAGGTACCTTTGCACTGGCAATGGCTTTTGCCGGCAATGATCTCGTGAACTTCATCGGGGTTCCCATAGCAGGTTTAAATGCTTATACAGCCTTTGCCGGAAGCGGTGGAGCCAACGCTTCTGCCTTTACAATGGAAGCCCTGCGTGATTCGCTTCCCACAGAGGGCTGGCTATTGGTTCTGGCTGGGGTCATCATGGCCATAACCCTCTGGAAATCAAAGAAAGCCCGTACCGTAATAGACACCACCATCGACCTGACCAGGCAAAATGAGGGAGAAGAGCAGTTCAGTTCGAACTATCTGGCCCGTACCGTTGTAAGGATAGGAAAAAACACCGGTGAATCTGTGGGCAGGTTTGTGCCTTCGCCCGTTAAACGTTGGATCAACTCCCGTTTTGAAGAAATAAAAATGGCAAAGGGTCCTGATCAACCTGCGTTTGACCTGATCAGGGCATCTGTGATCCTGGTAGTATCGAGCGGACTGATTGCCTATGCAACTTCTTACAAGTTGCCTCTTTCAACCACATATGTAACGTTTATGACAGCTATGGGAGCCTCATTTGCCGACCGCTCCTGGGGCCGAGAAAGTGCAGTGTACAGGATCAGTGGGGTGCTGAATGTAATTGGGGGATGGTTCCTCACTGCGTTTGTGGCATTTACCGGTGCTTTTCTGGTGGCTACTACAATATTTTATGCCGGAATCTGGATAACCTTCATCTTCATTGCCCTGGCCCTGGCTGCAGTTTATAAAACTCATACGATTCATAAAAAGAAAGTTATTGTCAAAGCAGAAAATGTAAGGCAGCAAGCAATACCATCCTACTCTGAAGAGGAGATCAGAAAGCAGTGCGTTGAAACCGTACAAACCCATATTGCGCGGATCAACCAGTTGTATGATGAAACCCTCAAGGCTCTGTTTGAAGAGAAAAGGAAGAAACTGGGCAGCCTCCGTAAGGACTCGAAGCAGGAACGTATGGAAACCCAACTGCTGAAGCAACGCCTGCCCGACATCCTGAAGAAGCTTGAGGCAGATGCTGTTCCAACCAGTTATAACTATGTACAGATTGTAGAAAATCTGAATGAGCTGGCCTATACGTTCAACTTCATCTCGAAACATGCCTTCGACCATGTGGATAACAATCACAAGGAACTGAGTGCCGATCAGATTGCCGACCTGAGTGAGCTGATCAAACGCAAAGATGAGATGGTGGGGCACCTGCTGGCTGGATTGCAAAACCCTGATCAGGAGTACATGGAGTACATGGTACTTGAGAACAAAAAGCTGATCCAGTATATGGATGAATGCATTTTGCGGCAGATCAAACGGGTTAAGAGCGGTACTTCGGGCAAAAAGAACAGCATGCTCTTTATGAACATCATATCTGAGACCAAGAATCTGATATCCTTTGAAATGAACATGCTCAGGGCTCACCACCAGTTTATGAAGAGAGGCTGATCAGCCTGAAAAAATAAAAAGAGCGCCCGGTCAGGCGCTCTTTTTTTTTTCTCAGCACACATTATAATTAAATCTTCTCCAGCACTTCAATATCGAATACCAATGGAGAATAGGGCCTGATAACGGGTGGCATCCCATCGGCGCCATAACCCAGGGTTGAGGGGAGGATGATTCTTGCCTTATCGCCCACTTTCATCATCTTAAGAGCCTGATGCCATCCTTTAATTACATCGCTTTTGTCAATCTCTACCTCCATGGGTTCACCGCGCTGCCTGGAGGAATCAAACACCGCCATATCAAGATAAAATCCAGTATAATGCACCTTCACTTTATCACCACTTTTCAATTTTGGGCCGTTCCCTTCAGTTTGGCGCACAAAATACATTCCACCGGCTACAGGCTTTTCTGTGATCTTGTTGCGTTTTACAAACTGCCCGATGCTGTATCCTTCAAACTCCCTCATTCCGGCAGATACTTTAACAATTTCTATATCGAGGATTACCGGCTGATAGGGTTTTACCATCCCCTGCCTGAAACCTCTTTTTCCAAAGGCATTGGGTGATGTAAGCACGAGGCGCGCTTTTCCCCCTTCGCGCATCTGCCGCAGGGCGCTGTTCCAATTGAAAGGAATCTGGTTGTCGTCTTCAATCCTGAAGTCGATGGGATCCATTGTTGATTCCCAGAAAGTGTCTCCTTCCAAAGTTGTTCCCTGAATCTTTACGGATATGATTGCTGTATCATTCACAGCCAATCCCTTGCCAACACCTGTGTTCAGGTAGAAGACCCCTGGCAGTAATTCGGTATAACCATCAAGATTGCCGGTTTTATAAGCATCAAAAGCCGAGACTTCTGCTTTCATCAGGCTGTCCTCTTCGGCTGCAATCATTTCAGCCGTAAGGATTTCCTGCATCACAATATCAGCGTAAATGTGGGCTGCACTGTCGAGCCCAAATTCAAATCCGAAATACTGCTTCAGCGAATCTGCTGAAAGGATAAAGGTAGCACTATCGCCTGCACACATCATCCCAAGGGCTTCATACAAGTCACCTTTGTAACGGGAAGAGTCCATCATTTGCCGTTCATATGCCATGAAATCTTCAGAAAAAACCGTGTCTTCAGCGTACACCTTCATCTTGAAACTGATCAGATCCCCTGGCTTTGCAAAGGCATCACAATCTGATTTGATGTGGAACTTATAATACAATCCATTGTCCGTCTTCTTATAGCCGGGAAACTCTCCCTGACAGGACCATAACACCCCCGTCAGAAGAACTACTGACAGGAACAACAACGATTTGAATTTAGTCATTTTAGCTTGAATTTTAATTATTTAAGGTTTATAATCTCAAGTACTTCAACATCATATACCAAGGTAGCCCCTTTGGGGATTCGTCCCTGCTCTCCTGAGAATCCATAGGCCAGAAAAGAGGGGATTATAGCTTTTGCCTTTGCTCCTGTATTGAGTTTGCCCAGCAATTCATGCAACCCACTGATAGCCTCGGCTTTTTCCAGCAAAAGCTCAGATGGGATACCGGGTTCCGATTTTTCAATTTCAATTCCATTGATCAGACTAACCGTATAGGTAAATCGCACCAGATTACCGGGCAAGGCGTTTGCCCCGGAACCCTGTTTATACACTCTATAGCGAAGACCAGTTGGGGTATTTGTCAGCTTTAAATCATGTCGTGCTACATACTGATTTATAATTCGTTTCTCTCTTTCATTTAAAGTTTTATGAGCCTCTTCCAGATCTTCTTTCAGGTCAGTGGTATCTAAACTGGAACCCGTAATTGGGGTCGATGGCTGCTGGCAGCCTGAAACCATGAACAAAGAGATCACAAGGCAGGAAAGAAAGAATCTGCTATCTGTAAATTTCATCACGTTCCAGTTCATTTTTATAGCCAGGGAGCAATGATTCAAACAAACGAACCGCCTCTTCCAGCGGGCCATTGTACGATCCTCCGGCTGCATTGTAGTGTCCTCCTCCGCTGAAATGTTTGCTGGCAAATTCGTTTACAGAGAAACTTCCTTTGGACCGGAAGGAAATTTTAACCTCCCCGTCGCGGATGGAGAAGAATGCAGCCAATACAATTCCCCGAATTGATAGGGCAAAATTAACAATTCCCTCTGTATCCCCAACCTGGCTCCGGTTTGCTGCTAGCTCCGCTTTGTCGAGAGCGATATAGGCTGTTCGTAATTCAGGCAATACCTTCATCTTATGCAGGGCATATCCAAGCAGCCTGATACGGCTTTCTGTATTGTTGTCATACACAAGTTTATGAACACGGTCGGCTACCACACCATGCCGGATCAGATGACCCACCACCTCATAGGTCTTCTGAGAGTTGCAATTAAAGCTGAACGAGCCGGTATCTGTCATAATGCCGGTGTACAAAGCTTCAGCAATATCAGTGGAAAAATGCACCTCCAGACCCATCATCTCCAGTAAATGATAAATCAGTTCTGAGGTAGAAGAAACCGTAACATCAGAAAAAACCAGATCGAATTCTGCTTCAGCTGGATTGATATGGTGGTCAATAAGCACACGGGTACCAGGAAAGTCTTTGAGGTGCTGATACATTTTGCCTGTTCTCGACAGTGTGGATAGATCTACCGCTATCAGGAGTGAGGCTTTCGACAGATTCTGCAGAAATTCTTCCGGTTTCTCAGTGTAAAAACCCACAGCATCCGAAGATTTCAACCATCGATAGTACGAAGGGAATCTTCCCGGGAGCCACACAGAAACCTCTTTCCCAATCTTTTGGAGAAATATCTGAAGAGCCAGTGCCGATCCAACGGCATCCCCATCCGGGTTTTCGTGAGACACAATCACGATCGGACCCGTTTTGGCCAACACTTTTTCAAACGCCTTGCTATTGGATTTCAATATTTTGGTATTTTTATCGCTGGGTAGTTTGAGGATTGAACAATCTGAAACCACTGTTGTTCTGATGCAGGGGCGAAGATAACACAATTTTCAATCCTTCGAATTACCAACCACGTTCACTTAAATCCTCAGACAATACACTTTATGACTGGAAACATTACCCTTACCATCATCAAGCCTTTTGCTGTTCAGAACGGTTACACCGGTGGCATCCTAGGCAAAATCAATGAAGCCGGATTCAGGATTGTTGCCATGAAATACCTGCAAATGACTCCCAAACAGGCTGGCGAATTTTACGCAGTTCACAAAGCTATGCCGTTCTACGACAGCCTGGTCTCCTTCATGTCGTCGGGGCCTGTTGTAGCTGCGATACTGGAAAAGGAGAACGCTGTGGAAGAATACCGGAAACTCATCGGTTCCACCGATCCTTCTAAGGCAGAAAAAGGAACCATTCGGCAGTTATTCGGGAAGTCGATTCAGCAGAATGCAGTACACGGTTCAGATTCTGATGAAAATGCTGAACGGGAGGCTGCCTTCTTCTTTTCTGTTATAGAAAGATATTGATGATAAAAGGCTTTCAATCTGCTTAGCCTATAAAGTAATCCGGTTATTACAAGCCTAATGCTTTATTTGACCCAGATTAGCGCTGTTTAAATATCCTGAAAGTCCCGTCAGGATATAATACTGTTATTTCCTCTTTACCCTCAGGCTCAGTTGACGGAGATTGGGCAATTTCAGGCTCCTTCGCATGAGTCCCTGGAATTTTAGTGGGTAAACCTGAGGGGATTACATCCGTAACTTCTTTTTGCAATTCTGGGGTTACTTCTGTAACCTTACTCGGAGCCTCTTTCAGTATTGGCTTTGATTCCCCCTGTGTTACATCAGTAAACAATTGGGCACTTTTACCATTGGAACTGTCTTCTATAAAACTAATGTTCCCCTCCCCTTTCAGCAACCATTCAGGGCTTACATCCGGAAAAACTTCCAGTATTTTAAGAATCAGATCCAGGCTGGGTTTATTTCTTCCACCAAATATATGGGATAATCCCGATCGCTGAATCCCAAGCTTCTCTGCAAATGCCAATGCCGAAAGCCCTTTGCTTTCCATAACCCATTTTATTCTGTCTGTTACCATGATTACAAAAGTAAATCTTTATTTTGAAAATTGCATTCTTATTTTGTTTATACGTGTAATCTTGTAAATTGTTACGTTGGTAAATGTGCTTACAATTATATATGTTGTTTTAACCCAAGGGGCCCGAACACTCCTGCTCATTCCAGAACAACAGGAGGGATGATTCGGTAATTATTTGATTTGGCGTGTTGTAGGCGATTTAACGCGCTGAGACTAAAAAAAAAGCCCCGGCATTGATTCCGGGGCAGATAAATTGTAAGGAGAGAGGCTTTAGATCAGTTGCTGTCCTGCTGCATCTGTTCATCCAGCCGGTATTCATCAACTTTCCGCCTTTCCAGAACGGCAATGTACGATCTCGATTCCTTGATATGGTACTCTTTAGAGGCTCTGCCTGCATACTGAATTGCCTTGTCCAGATCTCCTTTGATTTCTGCCGCAAGTGCAAGATTGTGCAAGGCTCTTCCGGCAATGGTTGGATCTGCATTTTTACTCAGGTTGAGCCAGATTTGTTCTGCGGCATCCCAGTTGTTATATTTCACATGTTTTTTAGCCTCTTTGAAACCGTCGTCCCCTTTCACGAAGTAGGTTCTCTGGACCATGATCCAGTTGGGTGAAATGCGCATTCCGTATTGTTGTCCGGAGAAGAATCCTGCCTGATTGATGGCTTGTCGCTTGGCCGGAAGTTTATTTTTAGCAGCTGAGATGTTGGGCCCCTCCCCTTTGAAACATTTTCCGTCGAGATAATCGTTCTGGTCGATGATCCGCTTATGGGTATTGTCATAAATACGCCATCCTGAGTTCACATCGATGCACAATTCGGCTGTGAATACTCTTTCGGTGTATTCTTTCCCTTCTTTGGTTCTCTTTACATCACGACTACTCTCTTTGATGCCTGTATTGGAATCGAAAGCTTCAAGTAAAATCACAGCATCTACTCCGTAGGCCTTGCAAATACTGTCGATGCTCGTCCAGGATAAAGCTGGGGCAAACTCGCGTGTTCCTGTACCAAACAGAGTTGTACTGCTGGCCTGCACAGCGGTGAACCTTGGGCCGCTGTTGAGCTGTTCAGTAAGGCCATTGATGCAATGAGATGAACCTTCCCGGTCGGCAAAAATCTGCTCTCCTGAAATAAGCCCTTCAAGGATATTGCCGAGCTTATCCCCTTTTCCTGGCAGTGATCGGTTAGCCACCGCAACCTTCTTGATGTGTTGGGGAACATTAATGTCGGCAGGTTTCAGCACCTCCAGGGAGGTTTGAGATACTTTGCAGGAGAAGAAGAACAAAGAAAAAACCAGAGTTGCAATGGGAGCGTGTTTCAGAATTGTTTTCATAGTACTGGGGTTAAGTTTATTACAGAATTAAATATTGTTTTGTATTGTTAGAAAGAATTTGATTTTAAGGCTTTTGCCAGAACTTCCACAGGGTGATGGGCTTGTTTCCCGGTACCATCGAAAACCTGTTGGCGGCAGCTGGTTCCGGGCATGGCAATTATTGTACCATCGGGCAAATTCCTGATGTATGGAAACAGGATCTGCTCTCCGATGCGCATAGAAAGCGCATAGTTCTTCTCTTCCATCCCGAAGGAACCAGCCATGCCACAGCAGCCTGATCGAATCTCTTCGACCTTCCAGCCCGTTGGTATTTCCAGCATCTTTTTCAAAGCATTGGAGGGCTTCAGTGATTTCTGATGACAATGGCCATGGATAACAATTCTGGCCAGTGAATCTGCAAACTGCTCACTGGTAATTTTGCCGGCATCCCATTCCTTCACCACGAAATCCTCTATCAGCATGGTACAGGAGGCTATTCTCCTGGCTTCATCCCTCATTCCAACCGGAACGATGTCAGGATATTCATCGCAAAAAGCCAGTATTGCCGATGGTTCAGTGCCAATAAGTGGAGTTTCCTCCCCAACGAGATTCCGGAGAGCTCGTACATGGGTTGTGGCGCATTTTCTGGCATAGGTGAGTTTGCCTTTGGACAAAGCTGCCCTTCCACTTTCGTTGCCAAAATAGGGAATAATCTCATAGCCCAATCCTGTAAGCAGATATATAGCAGCTTTTGCAATATGGGCATCAAACAACTCCGTAAACTCATCGATAAAGAGTACTACCCTACCCTTCTTCATAGCGGAAGTTGGAACAAGGGATGCCTGGTTTTTACGAATCCAGGAGTTAAAAGAAGGATTAGAGAGATGAGGCAACGACCTATGGTGATGTATATGGGATATCGATTTCACCAAACCAGCCAGCGGTTTTACCGAGATTGCGCCATTGTACAACCCCGGAGCATTTTTAAACAGCCTATAAACCTTGTAAAGATTCGCCACCATATTAACATGCAGTGGGGTAGCATGATGCTTGTAGTACTGGTGCATCACTTCGGCTTTGTAGCGAGCCATATCCACTGAACTTGGACATTCCTGCTTACATCCTTTGCAGGAGAGGCATTGATCCAGGATCTCTTTTAGTTCCGGTTGAGAAAACGGGTCTAGGGGAGTCCGGGATAGTGCCTCCCTGATCAGGTTTGAGCGGCCCCGGGTCGAAAGCCTTTCATCTTGAGTTGCCTGATAGGAAGGACACATAACTCCTTCATAATGAAAGGGTCTACGGCAATCGCCAGAGCCATTGCAGCGTTCTACCGCCTGCAGAAAACCTCCATCAGCATCGTAATTAAATACAGGCCTGAACCCGGGTTCCCTGTAATCCCCGCTATACCGCAAATGGGTGTCCATAGGGGGTGTGCCTGTGATTTTACCCGGATTGAAGATGCCTGACGGATCCCAGTTTTTTTTCAGATCCTTAAACCAACTATAGATCACCTCCCCAGCCATGAAAGAAATGAACTCTCCCCTAAGTCTTCCATCCCCATGCTCTCCACTCAGTGAGCCTCGGTATTTTTTCACCAGAGCGGCAGTGCGGGTAGCAACCTCACGGAATAATCGAAGATGTTCAGGATCTTTCAGATTCAAAACCGGTTTCAGATGTATCTCACCGGTGCTGATATGGGCATAAAAAACGCATGCTAATCCGAACTCATCCAGCATAGCCTGAAAAT
>CAZJZF010000010.1:0-18239 GCA_964550385.1 uncultured Lentimicrobiaceae bacterium
AAGATCTATTCTGGTTTCATAGGCCTGCTTCATATTACGGGTCAGGTTAATGAAACAATTAAGCCACAGAACAGAGGTATCAGATAGGGTTGAATCTGCAGACTGCACATCTGAGAAAGTTATGGTAATGTTCCTGAAGTTTTCCAGATCGGAAAGGTACAGGTAAGTAAGCTCCACATCCTGAAGGGAATAATACTGCCCGGGCTCGATGAGAATATTTCGGATCAGCATTTCCGGATTATATTTCGGAACTCCTGCCGAGTACATGTAATATATTTCAGACTTACCGGTACCCTGGACGTCAGATTCTACGGGTAAAATCTGATAGTCCTTCTGCACAAATACACCTTCGTATTCGGGATTGATGTAAACCCTATGGATTTTGCTGCGCTTATGGGGCATGGTAACAATCTCCTGCTGCCCTTCAACTCCCTGGAAACTCTGGTCGGAAATCAGGAAGTTTATATCCAGCTCATTTCCGGCAATGAATGTATCCACTTCCACAGTAATATAGGCTTTATTGAAGTGATAATATCCGCTGTCCTTCAGGATGCGTGTAATCCGGTCGCGCTCCTGCTGCAGTAATTTTTCATCATAACCGGTACCTTCAACGACCAATGCTCCTTCCTGCAAGGCATCATAGATCCGTTTCACCTCCGGAGTTTCAATAACCACATTAAAGTGTCTGATTCGATGCCCTTCTCCGGGATACACCATGTAATTCACGAGGGCTTTTTTCCTTCGTTTTGGCTGCACATACCGCTCAGCTTTGGCAGAGAAATGGCCACGGGTAAACAAAAAGGATTCCATCTGCAAAACCGTTCTGTCGGCTGCCAGAGTATCAAGTTTAACCGGAGGCTCCCCATTCCGGATGATCCATGACCTGAAGCCCACCCTGCGCTTCCAGCCCCATTTTCTGAAAGACGAAAATCCGGTTGTATCGGGCAAATGTATCTTTTCGCCAAAATTGTAAGCGGCAGCGTGAAACGGTATTACCCTGAACATCCTCTTGTTGGGCTTTTGGCGGTAATACCTTTCGAGATCACTTGTTTCAAAATTCAAATCTCCGGAAGAAGAAGATACTACCCTGATCCGGTTCCTCTTTAACAATAACTCGCCCTCTCCAAATTCTTTTGTAAGGGAGCATGAACCTGAAAATAATGCAATGGATAACAGTAAACCAGCAACAGTTATGCGGTTTCGATTGTAAACCAGATACCCGGATCTATTCCCCATTATTCAAAGAGGAGTTTGTTACAGTAATATACTGTTCTGCTTCTGCCGTCGTTGTTGGTGACAGTTTGCCGGCCCCATACCAGGAAATAGCTTTCATACCATTGCGAAAGGTTCATAGAGAAATTTTCACGGATCCGTTCAGAGGGAGAAGGCAATTCCACAGGAATGCTCTCTTTGTCAACAATTACATTGCTTTCGCTGATAACCCGGTACCAGATTTTGCCATCGAAAGCATATACCAATAGCACCTCATCCTTAAAAGGCATTACCGTTAGCCGGGTATTCAGGTTTTTGTCCAGAATATTAGAGATTTCAAATCCATTTTCCCATTTCATCGCACCCACTGAGTCGAAAGCAGCCACGATGGCATATTCGTATCTGAATCCTTTAAAAACCCAACGGCTTCCTGAGTCGTAGAATCCCGGGTAATAACTGCCATAATACGAGTAGGGGGTTGAATAAAACTGGGTTCGGTTTTCGTATTCATATTCAGGAAAATAGGCTTCAGCCACGAGCAGGTTTTGATCATTGTATTTATAGGGGTTGCCATGGAGAAGCATCCTGTAACTCATATTTCCCCTCTCCCCTTTCGTTTTGCGGTTTCCGGAAGCATTTTGAAAATACTGTTTCATCAATTCTTCGGGCATCCTTCTGAATCCGGAGAAAGGGTAATAATAGCGCAAAACTTCTTTCAGGGTATCCGCCTTCAGGTAACACACTCCTTCCGCAAGCACCGGTGTATTGTCCTTCCACGACTTCTTCGTCCGGGTACCATAGGTGCCGGTAATCACCAAATCGTCGTCTTCACCTGAAAAGGAGACCCCCACCAGATACTTTTCGCTTGGGGGGATGGTATGGAGATGCCTGAAAGCCGGTTTGCTTTCAAAATATATCTTCCAGATATCCATACTTACCAGATACCTTAAAGCAGAAACCCGGGCAGCAAGAAGTAATCCGGAAGCATCGGTTAAGGGCTGTACATGAGCAATTTCCGTAATCCCCGGAATTGCAAACCGCGTATAGGCAATGGTATCCTGGTGACAATTCCCTGAAACCAGAAACAGGTTTTCAACTAAGTCATTTCTCTTTTTATCTCTGGAAAACAAACCTCCGGAATTGCGGTCTGACAGCATACCACCGAGAAGGTACCTGCTGCCGGAAAGGAAAAAGAAAAGGTCGTTCACCCTTATGTCAGGGACCTCCACCTGCACAGATCGCTTTGTTTTTTCAGAGATATGATAGATCTCAACTCTTCCATTAATGCCGGGAGGTTCGGCCAGAAACAGCAGTACCAGAAAGGAATCATTCACCTCCCAACCGGCAAAGGCATAGCGTACAGGAATATCCAGCTTCATTTTCTCCACAGGTTTCAGGCGGGTATCGTAATGGTACAATTCCCATCCGGAAGCACGTTTTGCAGAGGTTTGGGTAGAGCGGAAAACAATCACTCCCTGCTTTGCCACAGGTATTGTGTAAAATGGCAGCGAAAGGTCAGAAGCTTCAAGCTCCAGCCTCACCACCTCCTGACCCCTGCCGGTGAGAAAGCTGGCAAAGCAGAAAAAAATGGCAAAGCTGCGAATCAGGGCGTACATCATTCAGTAGTTTTTCTTATGACAAAAATACGATAAGGAACGAAGCATCAAAAGAAGATGATCGAATAACGGATCAAAGGCATTTTTGGTCTATGGATCAGGGCTATTCGTATCTGAGGGATTCAATCGGATCGAGGCGGGCAGCCCTGGATGCAGGGTAAAGTCCCGACACGAGCCCTACCAGGATGCACAATGAAACCCCCATTAGCATCCAGCCCCAGGGGATGATAAAAACGCCACCCGTTAGCAGCGTAGTAATGTTCCCCACGAGCATACCGGTTAAAATACCGATCAGACCACCGAAAATCCCGATGGTAACCGCTTCGATGAGAAACTGGTTGCGGATGGTGGAGGATGTGGCTCCCATGGCCTTGCGGATTCCGATTTCGCGGGTTCGCTCCGTAACACTCACCAGCATAATATTCATCAGGCCAATGGCTGCGCCCAGCAAGGTGATCAGGCCAATGAAGGTTGCTGCCAGGGTGATGGTGGAGATGTTGTCGATGAGCATCCTTACCAGGTTGTCACTTGTTTCCACGGCAAAATTTTCTGATTCACGCGGATCGAGCCGGCGGATGTTTCGGAAAAGAGCCTTGGCTTCCGAAATTGCACCTTCCATCAGGGAAGCATCGGCAGCTTTTACATTGATTTCGTAGGATCGGTTCAGGTCGGGCTGATGCCTTCGGATGTTGTTGATGGGTACAAACAGGTTATTGTCGTTAGAAAAGCCCATTGATGAGCCTTTCGATTCCAGCACCCCGATCACCCGGTATTTGTTGCTGCCTACCGAGATCATCTTTCCCACCGGGTCAAGAACAGAACGGAATAACCTTTCAGACAACACGCTGCCGATGATAGCCACATTGGAACCAGCTTCTGTTTCGAGGAGTGAGAAATTTCTACCTGCCTGCAATGAATAGCCTGAGGTTACCAGATAGTTTTCATCACAACCCATTACAGTAATATTCGGATGGGTTTTTATGCCACCAAACTTCACCGTTACCAGTTGTCCGCCCCAGGCAGAAAAGGAAACCAGCCCCCTCTGGGAAAACGTCTCCTTAAACGCTGCAGCCTCTTTGTAGGTGATAGGGGGCGAGGGTTGTGATTCGGCATCTCCGCTCACAAACATCGTATAATTTCGGATCGAAAAGGTGTTGGCGCCCATCCGGCTGAACTCATTGGTAAGGGAATACCTAATGGAATCGATAGCGGTAAGAATACCCACCAGTGCGGTGATGCCAAAGGCAATAATGAGCATGGTGAGGATGCTGCGCAGCAGGTGGCTTCTTACCGAACCCACAGCGATGGCTACATTTTCTTTTACTACAGCACCCGACCAGTTCATACTCTTTTACTTTGAAGGTGTAAAGGTAGAAAAAGGAGGTGTTCGAAAGCTGAATTCATACCTTTGCTGCCTTAAATTTTTTATGAGATGGAAAAGAGAACTTTGCTGATGGCCACCATGAACAGGCATAAGCTTTCCGAAGTACAGGAGATTCTTGCTCAGCATGAAGCGGGGAGCTTTATTCAACTGCTCGGGATGGATGATCTCGGATTCAGCGGGGAGATACCAGAAGAGGAGGATACTCTGGAGGGGAACGCCTATGCCAAATCGTGGTTTGTGTACCGGCTGGCAGGCACCGATTGTTTTTCTGACGACACCGGACTGGAGGTGGAGGCGCTTAACGGGGCACCCGGGGTGCACTCTGCCCGGTTTGCAGGAGAGGAGGCCATCGCAGCCAACAACATCCGCAAGCTTTTGCAGATGATGGAGGGAAAGGAGAACCGGAAGGCCCGGTTCAGAACGGTAGTAAGCCTGATTCTTGATGGTCGGGAGCACCGTTTTGAGGGAATTGTGGAAGGGGAAATCCTGCTGAGTCCTGAGGGTGCGGGAGGGTTCGGTTACGATCCGGTGTTCAGGCCCAAAGGATATTTACAATCGTTTGGCACCCTTCCAGCGGACGAAAAAAACCGCATCAGCCACCGGTACATGGCGATCAGGCGTATGCTGGAACATTTATCATCGCAGTGATAAAATCCCGCAACGCCATGCCGTGGTGGGCGAGCATCTGGGGGATGATGCTTTCGCGTGACATGCCGGGGATCGTGTTTACTTCCAGAAAATAAGGCCCTTCGGGGGTGAGAATGTAATCGAACCTCACTACCCCGCGGCAATTCAGGTGCCGGTAAAGGATTGAGGAAATTCGCTTGATTTCGGTTTCTGCCTCTTCCTGGATCCGGGCCGGGGTTATTTCCTCCGATTTCCCTTTGTACTTGGCGGTAAAGTCGAAATATTCCCTTTTGGATACAATCTCGGTGAGGGGTAATACTACCAGATTGCCATTATCGGAGAACACCCCACAAGTGACTTCGGTTCCCTTCACAAAAGCTTCCACCAGTACTTCAGAATCGTGTTTCATCGCCTTGCGGATGGCAGCCGGCAGCTTTTCGGCTACCTTCACCTTCGTCATTCCCACACTGCTACCACCGTTGTTTGGTTTTACGAAGCAGGGCAAACCGGTAACCGCCAGAATCTCCTCTGGATTGATGGCTGCACCTTTTTTAATCAGCACTGCATCGGCAGTTGAAACGCATCCTGCCACCGATACAAACCGGCTGCACATGTATTTATTAAAGGTAAGGGCTGAGGTGAGCCTACCTGAGGAGGTGTAGGGGATGCCCAGCATATCGAAGTAGCCCTGGAGCATTCCGTCTTCGCCCGGTGTACCGTGGATGATGTTGAATACTGCATCGAAACGAATGCGAGATTCGTTGATTTTTGCGGTAAAGTCGCTAATATTCACCGGGAAATCCTCATTTGCTATGCGGCAGATCCAGTCACTGCCCTTAATGATAACCAGATAGGGTGCAAATTTTTTAGGATCAATATGTTCGAGGATCAGGGATGCGCTGTTGAGGGAGATCTGGTGTTCGCCCGAATTTCCGCCGGCCAGGATGGCAATGTTCTTTTTCATAGAAGATGTTTAATCGCGCAAACTTACCAATTATAATGATTTCAGCTCGGCCTGCACCTTTTTTGGAAGGGAGGCCACAATCAGATCGTAGGAGTGGTCGATCCAGCTTTTGATCTCATCGGGCTTTGCATCGCGGTTGCCCCACACCTGATTCCAGTGGGTTTTATTCATATGGTAAGCCGGTTCCACCGCCTGGTAATGATCGCGCAGAAAGATGGCTTTCTCCGGATCACACTTCAGGCTGATACAGGCAATGCGTTCTAGCGGAATGATGGCAAAAATCTTCTGCATCACCCTGATTACCAGGGTTACTTCATCGAAGGGAAAATCCTCGGTGGTACCCGGTTTCGAGAGGCAATAGAGGCGCATTTGTTCGATGTCCATAAGCATTTTGTTGTTGTAGTGCAAAGATAGGGAATTGGCGCTCGCTGCGCTCGTGCGGTTTAAAAGGTTCAAATGTTCGAGTGTTCAAATGTTCGAGTGTTCAAATGTTCGAGTGTTCAAATGTTCAAGGAATTGTTCCTGGTTTCTGGTTCCTGGTTTCTGGTGAAGAATGGTATTGGCTATTGGCCGGTGGCTTCCGCTTGAAAAAATTGCTTGGCGAATAAATTCCTTTATATTTGCACTAGGAAAAGAAGTGGGTAACCATTTCCGAACCTATGTAAAAACCAGTTAACCAATTGATCATTAAACTGATAAAGGTATGTCGTTAAAAACCAAGACCAGCGATCTGAAGAAGCGAATGCAGGAGGCTGTGCAGGGTGGTGGTTCCCAGGCGATAGAAAAACAGAAGGCAGGCGGTAAGCTCACAGCGCGAGAAAGAATCCTTTCGCTTCTCGATAAGGAATCCTTCCATGAATACGATCTTTTTGTAGAACATGCCGGACGGGATTTTGATATGGACAAGAAATACCTGCCCGGTGATGGAGTTATTACCGGCACAGGCACCATCCAGGGGCACCCGATATGCATCTATGCCCAGGATTTTACGGTTGCCGGTGGATCTTTAGGCTACATGCATGCCAAGAAGATCACCAAAATCATGGACCATGCCATGAAGCTGAAGGTGCCCATCATCGGCATCAACGACTCGGGCGGTGCCAGGATCCAGGAGGGGGTAAACTCATTGGCCGGATACGGTGAGATTTTCTACCGCAATACCCAGGCATCGGGATACATACCTCAGATTTCAGTAATTCTCGGGCCCTGTGCCGGTGGTGCCGTGTACTCCCCTGCCCTCACCGACTTTGTATTTGTTGTGGATAAAATCTCCAAGATGTTCATCACCGGACCTGAGGTAATCAAGACCGTGATTGGCGAGGAGATTTCGATGGAAGATTTAGGGGGTGCAAAGGTGCATGCCACCATCACCGGTAATGCCCATTTTTATGCAGAAAGCGAGTTGATGTGCTTCGAGCAGATCAAGGAGCTGGTGAGCTATATCCCCTGGAACAATGCCAAGACTGCAGATGCCTATCCGCCCAAAAATCCAAGGAGCCGTACCTATAAAATCAACGAAATTTTCCCTACCAACCCCAAACAGCCATACGATGTGCGAAATATCATTATGGCCATCTGCGACGACTCGAAATTTTTCGAGGTGCAGGAGGGGTGGGCTGCCAATATTGTGATTGGTTTTGCGAGGATGAACGGACAAACTGTGGGTTATGTGGCCAACCAGCCACTGGTGCTTGCCGGAGTGCTGGACGTGGATTCATCAGACAAAGCAGCCCGTTTTATCCGTTTCTGCGATGCCTTCAACATTCCGCTTGTGACCCTGGTTGACCTGCCGGGATACCTGCCAGGGATCGACCAGGAGCATGCCGGTGTAATCAGGCACGGCGCCAAGGTGCTGTATGCCTATAGCGAAGCCACCGTTCCCAAAGCTACCGTTATTCTGAGAAAAGCATACGGTGGAGGTTACATCGCCATGTGTTCCAATCACTTACGTGCCGACTTTGTATTTGCCTGGCCCACCGCCGAAATTGCAGTGATGGGACCCGAAGGGGCAGCCAACATCATCTTCCGCAAAGAGATCACCACAGCCGAAAACCCGGATGAAATGCGCAAACTCAAGATCAAAGAGTACAAAGAGAAGTTTGCCAACCCCTATGTGGCAGCTGCCTACGGGTATGTGGATGCGGTAATTGAGCCGGCCGACACCCGCAAATTTGTTCTGCATGCACTGGAAATCAGCAAGAACAAAGATGTTAAAGGCCCCACCAAAAAACACGGTATCCCTCCGTTCTGATCAAATTGAAATCTATGGAAGAAATTAACCTATACCCAGAAGAGCTTCATCCTGTCCCTGAAAAGAAACTGGAATCTTTCGATATGGGGGATGACAGCTATCAAACTACGCTGACCGAAAAATTTAAAAACCGGAAGCCTTATGAGCCGGTGAATTTTAAAATCGTGAAGGCGGCAATCCCCGGTGTGATGAGAAAAGCCTATGTTGCAGTCGGAGCCAAAGTAAAACCCGGCGACAAGCTGGTGATTCTTGAAGCCATGAAGATGAAAAACGACATCCTCGCCATTGAAGGCGGAGTGGTTGAAGAGATTTGTTTTAAAATAGGCGAAAGGGTTGCCAAAGACGAAATTCTTGTGAAAATCCGCTAAAAACCATAACCGGATTATTTTTTGTTTTTTTTTTTTTTTTTGATCGTGTGTGAATGGACTCCGGGCGCAGGATGTTGAGAAATATCTTCCGTCCGGTTTCCTTTTTTCAGATCTCAGTCATATATACAGGCAAACAACTGCAGTATGCTTGTAAAAACATTCGGAAGTACGATTCTGGGCATTGATGCCATTACCATTACCATTGAAGTAAATGTAGACCAGGGGGTTAACTTTATGCTGGTGGGGCTCCCCGACAGCGCTGTGAAGGAGAGCCAGCAGCGTATCGAGTCGGCGCTGAAGCATTTCGGCCTGAAGCTCCCCGGAAGGAAAACTGTAATCAACATGGCGCCGGCCGACATCCGGAAGGAGGGTTCTGCCTACGACCTGCCATTGGCCATCGGGATTCTGGCAGCATCGGAGCAGATCAAACACGAAAACGTGAGCCGCTACGTGATCATGGGGGAACTCTCGCTCGACGGTCTGCTGAAACCCATCAAAGGGGCACTGCCCATTGCCATCCAGGCCAGAAAGGAGGGGTTCGACGGGCTGATTCTCCCTAAAAGTAACGTAATGGAGGCTGCCATTGTTGATAAGATCGACGTTTACGGCGCCGAATCGCTGATGGAGGTGATCAGCATCTTCAACGGCAATCCAACGATACAGCCAGTGAAAGTGAATACACGGGAAGCTTTTTTCCAGGGGGTCGACAGCTACGAGTTCGACTTCTCGGATGTAAAGGGGCAGGAAAACATCAAGCGGGCGCTGGAGATCGCGGCGGCAGGCGGACACAATGCCCTCCTCATCGGGCCGCCCGGGGCGGGAAAGACGATGCTGGCCAAGCGGCTGCCCTCGATCCTGCCGCCACTGCACCTGCAGGAGGCACTGGAAACCACCAAGATACACTCGGTCGCCGGGAAACTCCGGAAAAAGGATGGCCTCATCCGGGTGCGGCCGTTCCGGTCGCCACACCATACCATCTCGGATGTGGCACTGGTGGGTGGAGGCTCATGGCCCCAGCCGGGAGAGATCTCGCTGGCACACAACGGGGTACTGTTTCTGGATGAATTGCCGGAATTTAAACCCACAGTACTGGAGGTGATGCGGCAGCCGATGGAAGAACGGCGGGTTACCATCTCCCGTGCCAGGTTCAGTGTGGATTATCCGGCAAGCTTCATGCTCATTGCCGCCATGAACCCCTGCCCCTGCGGCTTCTACAACCACCCCGACAAAGATTGTGTTTGCGGACAGGGCATTGTGCAGAAATACCTCAACAAGATCTCCGGGCCTCTGCTCGACCGCATCGACATCCATATCGAAGTGACCCCAGTTCCCTACCATGAACTGAGCCGAACCACCGAAAGTGAAAAGAGTCAGGTGGTGCGAGAAAGGGTAATCAAAGCCAGAAATATTCAGGAGGAGCGGTTCAGGGAGTTGACCGGAGTATACTGCAACGCCCACATGAGCAGCCGCTCCCTGAGGCAATTCTGTAAAATTGATGGAGCAAGCTCAGCAATCCTGAAAAACGCCATGGAGAAGCTGGGTCTGTCGGCCCGCGCTTATGACAGGATCCTGAAAGTTTCACGCACGGTAGCCGATCTGGAAAACGCACCCAACATCGAAGCCCACCACATGGCCGAAGCCATCCACTTCAGAAGCCTGGACAGGAAGAATTGGGCGGGATAGAGAATTGGTGAATTAGTGAATTAGCAAATGTGAGAATGAAAAAAGAAAAATATGGAGAAGAAGAAGAATGTGATTGTGGATTTGAGCCTGGAGTTCGCTTTGGAGATCATTGACTATTGCCAGTTGCTGGAAAATGCCAGGAAACACGTCTTAGCCAATCAGCTTTTGAAATCAGGTACATCAATCGGAGCGAATATCAGAGAAGCACAAAATGCTGAAAGCCTTGTAGATTTTATTCATAAAAACAAGATAGCCCTAAAAGAAGCTGAAGAAACAGTATACTGGCTCTTGCTATGTTCTCATCAAAAGCAATTGCCTTCATGTGGGACACACTTAACAGCAGTTGTCGAAATAAAAAAGATTTTAAATGCCATTATTGCTACTTCAAAGACCCGTTTGAAGCAAAAAAAACTAATTTCCTGCATCACAAATTCACAAATTCACAAATTCACAAATTGGCTAATTTGCTAATTAGCTAATTGGCTAATTGGCTAATTGGCTAATTAATAGCGGATTCCCCAAAAAGGATAGTCCATCGTTGTCCGCTTCTCGTCCATATACTTTTGAACCATGGACCTGTATTGGGTTTCAGTGATGTGTTTCCCTTTGATTTTTTTGCCGTTATACTTCCGTGGGATATCGAGCTGGGTGGTCAGGGGCTCACGGGTGATAGATTCTGCCATGATTTCGAGGGCTCCATTGTTGATTTCAACGCCCAGGATCAGTCCCGGAAGGCCGCACAGCCGCTCAGGACCCGCAGGTGAAGGGATGTCAAGCGCAAACCAGGCCACGATGTACTGTCCTTTAACGGTATCGGTAATCGCTGCACTCATGCAAATGTGGCCGGCAATTTCACGCACATCGTTCAATATCTTCCATTGGGGCATAATGAGGGTATCTTCCACAATCTGGGTTTTGCCCAGCCATTTGATTACATCATAGGTTGCCATGGCAGCAAAATGGCGTCGGATCAGAAAGGGATCAGGGGAATAGCCAAAGCGGATTTCCTCCTCATCGGGAACATCGCAGTAATACGATACGGTATCATTATACCATAATTTAGCGTGCGTCGTAAACGAGGTGCGGTTGCCCCACATATACCTCGCCCGCTCCTTTTGCTGGGGTGTGAACCAGGGCACCCCTTCGATCATTTTCAGCCAGTCTTTGTTCAGGTTGTAGCTTACCACCGACACAGAATCCTGTGCCGCCAGAGGTGAAACAAAAAGCAAACTACCGTATATCAATAGTATAAACATGACGATCTTTTTCATACCAGCACGAATTGATGAGATTGTATCATGATTTGATGGTTATCTTCTGGCCCGGGTGTGCAAAAATTCATCAGAAAAATCCTCTTCTGCGCCCCTGCTGCCCCTTCAGGTCATATCCTCTGAGGTTATAGCTTGCACTCAACATATAGTAACGGCCCAGGGTATTGGAAACGGTTTGAATGGCATAGTTCTGATTGCCGGTTTGGGAAATACCGAGCCTCTTGTTCAATACGTCGAATGCAGCCAGTCTTACTTCCAGCCTGTTTTTAGCTCCGAAGATTCTTCGAACGGATGCATTCCATAAAGGGATCGACTGGTCGAATCCAAAGCTTTCATTCTGGTAACTTGTGAAGCTGAAATTGCTTTCGAAGAAGGTTTTTTGCAGGAACTGGTATCGTACCGTTGCGGAGGCAGACTGGTTGTAAATCTCCTGATTATGGGTCTTTTGGATTGAGTACGAAATATAATTGGCAGATATACGCCCGTTAAGGCTGAGGGATAGCTTACTGCCCGGGGTGAGGTTAAAGCCCACTCCGGCTGAGTAGCCCATATTGGAGGTTTCATTCAGGATATCATTCACATAGGCAGGACTTGCACCCATGGAATAGCTTCCGTTTACACTCATGGTAAGAATAGTTTTCACAATGGGGAAGCTTGACCACACATAGGAAGAGAGGTTATCGCCGCCTGCCAGATTCTCGGGCCGGGTTATGGTACGCAATCCAATGGAATCGATAAAAACCGTAGATATGCGTTGCACAATATTCTGGTCATACCGGTTGTAATTGATGTTCAACCCCACACTTGAGAAAGAGGCCTGATTCCAGTAATGCAGCGAGCCATTCAGGTCATGCGATTTCTGCGGCTTCAGATCAGGATTTCCCAGGGAGACGAACAACGGATTGCTGATAGCCGGCCGGGGAAGCAGATTGGCCATAGAAGGGGGATCGATATTGTAGCTATACCCTGTTTCAACAAATATTCCATTTTCAAACTCCTGGCTTATATGGAGATAAGGGGCAAAATTGTTGAATGATCTGGAGAGGGGTTCGCCTATCCATTCTTCCCCCTCACTGTTGGCATAGGCGCCTGTGATTTGCAGATTTTCGGCAGCCACCCCTGCAGATACTTCGGTACCGTTGTAGGCATACATCAGAACGGCACCCAGCCGGTTGTACAGATTGGGATTGCTGAAGAAATAAGAGAGACTGTCGACTCTGGGATTACTGGCAAGGAGTGGATTGGTAACTTCATTGCTTTTTTGCTGTAATGTTGAACTGAAATTATAAAAGGTGTTCCAGTAAAACCGCTTTGAAAAGGCATCTGAATACAACAGATTTGCACTGAGTGAACGGGAGGAATTGACATTATCGTTGAGCTGGTTCACCTGTTCGGTGAAATTGGAAGCCGCAAAAAATTCATTGAGGGAATTCAGACCCTCTTCTCCGTTTGTTCCCGAGAAAGAATAAAGTGTACTGGCGGCAAAAGCCCTTCCGGTCTTTCTGAAACTCTTGCGATACATAGCCTGGGCATTTATTCTGCCGGAGTAGTTCTGAGACTGATCACTGCTGGAAAGATGGTTGAAGTACTGGTCGTTAAATGCAAACCACTGCTCCCTGTCGGAACTTGATTCTGAAGGGGTTAGACTCATACTCATTTTAGCAGAGATGACAGAAGTGGAATCAAACTCATGATTTATCCTGGATGAAAGGGAATGATTTCCACGAAAATCGGTCATAGAAAGTGTGTCGGATGAGTTGATAATGCTGTCGGGGAGGAAAGTCTTCTTCTGTGAAAACTGATCGAGCCAAAGTGTTGATCCGCTGTAGAAGTAGCTGGCATTGAACGTGGTTTTCTTGTTGTCGAAATTGTAGTTTGCCCCTGCCCCATAGCTTCTCGAGAACCCTTTGTCGGAATCGCGGCTGATAGGAACATCGGAAGAAGAACTGGTTCTGTACATTCCTCGTCTTCCACCTGAAAATCCAAACGTATATTCAGAGAAATCCCCAAAACCGGCCTGTCCTTTAAATTCTCTGTAATCTTCCCAGTTTACCCCCGACTGATTGATGTTGTTGGCATACCCGATGAAGGAGAGCTGTTGCTTTTCGTCGAAACGATTAAAATTTGCCTTGGCTGCCCAACGCTCTTCAGTGCCGCCGGCCAGCGTGGCTTTTCCGAAAGATCCCTTTTTAAAGTCCTCCTTCAGTTCAAGGTTCATTGCCTTTTCTGAGGCACGTTCGGGTTGCCCGGTAATTTTTGCCTGCTCCGATTTTTCATCGTAGACCTGTACCTTCCGGATGGCCTCGGAGCCCAAATTCTGGGTTACGGTTTTCGGGTCATCCCCAAAGAAGCTTTTACCATCTACATATACCCGTTTTACATTTTTACCCTGGGAGGAGATGTTCCCCGATTCATCCACCTCGATGCCGGGAAGCCTTTTGATCAGATCCTCCACGGTAGATCCCGGAGGTACTTTAAAGGTAGTAACGTCATATTCCACCGTATCACCATGGATGCGGATCGGGGCTCTGGCATCTTTCACCACCACCTGCATCAGCACCTGTGAGAAAGGTTCCAGACGGATTTCACCCAGGTCAGCCTCTGATTTGGGGAAACGACCGGTGAGCTTCTGGTAAGGCATGAAGGAAATATGGGAAACCTTCAGGAGCCATGGCTCATTTTTTATGCTGTTAAACCTGAAAACCCCCGATTTATCACTGGCTGTAAAACTTACCAGGGTAGAATCACCGGGATTCAGCAGCATAACCGTAGCCGAGGATACAGGTGCACCCGTGGTATCATGAAGAACTCCCCGCATATTGATTCTTGCAGGGGTCTGGCCGAAAAGGGGCATTGAAAAGAAAATGGAAACAAAAACCAATTGCAGAAAACGGAAGGATTTGTACATGATGAAAAACGTTGAAAAGGCCTGTAGAACGCTCTGACAGGATATTTAGTATAATAAGATGTTCGTTATATTTGAGTAATTACAATCCGGATAGCAGATTTGTCCGGGGTTGGTTCCACAACTCCCGTTTCGGGCGAGATGGAGTATTGCTCCAGCGTAATTCTACCAGAGAAAATACCTTTTGATACAAGATAATCAGATACTTTGGCAGCCCTTGCCCCTGGAAGTTGTATTGCATCTTCACTTTCGGTGGCAAATCCCCGGATCAGAACGGAGGTGGTTTCATTCAGTTTGAGGAATGCCACCAGCAGGTCAAGCTCGCGGGTATCGGAGGTAGAGAACTGAGAGTCGTTTGGCGGAAAAAGTGTAGTTCGGAGTTCAGTACCAGCACCTATGGCCATGGGGGTTAAGCGAACCGGTACCTGAATGGAGGCGTATGAATCCATCTGACTTACATCCACGGTTTCTGTGGCTGGCAGATATCCTCTGGCCAGAGCGGTAAGGAGATATCGCTTTTTAACAGGAACATTCAAAAGGAAAGAGCCTGCCGCAGAGGTTTCCATCGATTCTGCCAGCTGGCCGTTGGACTGATCTGAAAGGGTCACCAAAGCTGAAACTGCAGCACTGTTGGCAGCATCGAGGGTGATGCCGCGAATGAGGATAACAGGTTCATAGGGTTTAAGGGCCGGCAGGGGTTCAGGGACAGTGGGACCCGGCATCGACAGTGTGAGGCTGAAGGTATCGGTTTGGTACAACAGAGGTTTGTCAGGATCCACAATCCGTACCCGATAGAGATCGTAAAAACCACTTCCACCGGGTCGTGAAGAGGCCAGATATCCGTTTTTACCCCGGGCTTCCAGCGAGAAAAAAAGGTCGTCGGAGGCAGAGTTCACCGGAGATCCCATATTCACCGGAGCAGAATAAACTCCGCCTTCAAAAGTGGTACGAAAAACATCGAACCCACCCATTCCCGGAAGGCCTTTCGAGCTGAAATACAGTGTTTTGCCATCCGAATACATGAACGGGGATTCTTCATCGAAGGGTGTATTAACCGCCGGCCCGGCATTGACAGCCTTCCGCCATCCTCCCCTGGTTTTTGCCTGACACATCCAGATATCTTTTCCGCCATAGCCCCTTTTTCGTGTACTCACAAACCAAACTCTGGAACTGTCGGGGGAGAATGTAAGGGTGGTTTCGTCATCGGATGAGTTGATCCTTTTGGACAGTTTGCGAAGGGACATCTCCTGGGGCGGTGTCCCTTCTATCAGCCAGAAATCGCCAGAGGGATTGCCCCGCCGTAAAATAAGGGCTTTGCGGTCAGGATTCATTCCTGCAGATGACTCGTGCTTCTCTGTGTTGAGGGGTACTCCGGGATTGATCGGCTCGCTCCAGATGCCACCGATTTTTTCCAGATAATAGACATCCTCGAAGTACTGCTCATTCTTATCAATTTTACCACCGGTACTTCCCGGTCTTCGGGAGGTAAACCACAGCTTATGACCGTCTGGTAAAAGAACCGGTGCATATTCAGGCCAGACAGAATTCACCCTGTCGCCCATATTGTCTACAAAAAAAGCGGTGGGATTTTTTACCAGGCTGTCGCCAAATGAGGCCTGCCTGCTGTATAGTTCAACCAATGGCAGCATCCTCTTCTTCATTTTTCCATCCAATACTCTTGCATATTCCTGATAAAACGATAGGGCGAGTTCGAAAAAGTGGTTCAGGTGATAAGCTCTGCCCAGCAGGAAAAAAATATCAGGAGCAACATTTTGGTTTAAGGAATAAGCTTTCTCCAGGTAAGGGAGAGAAAGATGCGGGTCCTGACTTTGGAACAGGACGGAGCCAATGGTATAGTTCAGTCTTGCATTATTCGGATTGAAGGCGTGCGCCGAGAGGAGCAGATCCAGTGCCTCTTTCCGGTCAACCTCCCCTTTGCCGGCAAGCTTCATTCCCTGCTTCATCTGCTTTTTCGCCACCCGCAACTCTTTGCGTTGCCCCGGAAACGCGGAGCGTTCGAAAGGGACATCCTGGGCTACCACCGACAGTGAAATACAAATAAACCCCAAAACCGCCAGTAAATGTTTCATGCAAAATCCTCCCCGTTATTCACAGTTTAAGCTGTATTGAACTTTTGCTTCCGGCACCCCGTTTTCAGAAGCTTTCTTCCAGTCATCGCAGGCACCCAGATCGTTGCGCTGCATTTCCCGGCACAGGGCGCGGTTATAGTAGGCATACCAAAATTCCGGCATAAGTGAGATTGCCATCGTATAATCAGCTTCAGCCCTTTGAAACTCCTTTCTCTGGTAAAATATATTGCCACTGGTATTCCATGCAGGTGGGTAACCCGGGTTGGCATTGACAGCACTTTTACTGTAAAGAAATGCCGAATCGGGCTGATTCCCTTTGGAAAAGAGAACTGCCATAGCATTCAGTGTCTTACAGTCTTTATCGTTCAAAACCAAGGCTTTTCTTAAAAACATTTCAGCCTCAGATAACCGCCCTGCATCAAGGTTCAACTCACCCAGAAGTTGCAGTACCTCTGCCTGGGAAGGGGAAACCTCCAGCGACTCTTCCAGTTTTTCCAAAGCAGTGACTGTATCGCCAAGCTGTAAATATACCATAGCCAATCCATTCATAGCCAAAACATTCTGTTTGTCCGAACGGTTAATTCTGGCAAAAGCATCGAGGGCAGCGGGAAAATTCCCGAGCCGGTATTGCAGCACTCCGATACCCAGCATGATATCGGGTACCGGAGGATCCACCTGGTTAGCTCGCTGTAAATCAGACAAAGCAGAATTCAGGTCATTTCGCCGGCAGGAAAGCAGTGCTCGACCGTAGTAAAACTCAGGCCTGGGCTCAATCTGGATCGCCGAGGCAAAATCGAGCATGGCCTCCACCTCATTTTTCAACCTGAGGTTTGCAATGGCTCTGTTGTAAAAAGCTTCTGCCATCGCCGGATCCAGCGAAACAGCTTCCGAAAATTGCTGAATCGCTCCCTGCAGATCATTTCCCTGCAAAGCATCAACCCCATTGTTGTATTGCATTCTGGCACGCCCCTGCTGATATCGCGCCATAACCATAAGAGAGTCGTCGGCAAAAACCCCACTCCTTTGCGACTGTCCCGATGATTCGAATGCAGAGGAGAGAATTAACGACAACCCCGCCAGTAGCCCTAAATATCTGTGGTTCATAATCAGGAAATTATCAGAAGGTACATTCAAAAGCAAAACCTATAGAGAGTTTGCCGAATCGCAAATATCCTGAAAAAAAATGAGCTAACCCTTTTCAGTAATCATAAATCTTAAAAAGAAAATGATCAGAGACTCTTTTTTTTCCGGAATCTGAACATATCTCCCAGCAGGTAACCGATGAGTGCCCCCCACAGCGTTGATATATAAGGGTTTGAATTAATCGGGCAGCTTCCTGACCGGCACCCGATAAAGTAGTAATACAAATACCCTCCGATAGCTCCAACCACAATACCTATAATAGCCCCGATGCCAAAATGGTCTTTCCAGCTCCGTTTTTTGCCTGCCTCATCTGCCGGCATTTCTTCCCTGTTTTCTTTTTCTTCCATCATTTTTCTGATGATTTGATTGCGTTCAAAATAATTTCTTCAGATTCGGATGCCGCTTTGCCCATCACTTTTTTCACGACACCTCCAAAAAGGGTAGCAAGCAGATCTGCATTGATCATTGAGATGCCGGTAGTACCGTCTTTCAGTTCATAAAGGGATAATCTGCAAGGCATCAGCGACGAAAACCGTTTATTGCGATCCTCTTCCAGCACGGAGGCTGCGTAGTCGGGTTTACAGATCTCATAGACTACAATCCGTTTAAAGTCATAGCCTGCATTTACCAGACGAGCCTGCATGTCATTCATGGAAAGCAGCTTCCAGCCTGCATCAGCTATAGACTTTACCATCGAAGCCTCAAGCTTTTCAAACGGTGCGTCC
>CAZJZF010000011.1:0-7454 GCA_964550385.1 uncultured Lentimicrobiaceae bacterium
GATGACAATCTGGATGGTGCCATCGCTGCCGCCGAAGCAGGAGATGTCTGTATTGCCTGTACCCGTTGTGAAGGTGGGCGGGGTGCACCCACCGCTGTTCCCAATCTGGAAACTGCTGAATCCGCTCTCGCCGGTAATCTGGATGCTGGTAGCTATGCGGGTTCCAACGGTGGGGTAACTCCAAGCTGAGCCTGTATATTTACCAACAAAGGCCGTGGAATAATTAAAGGTTGCATCCTCATCTGCTGATACCCATTGGAAAACAGCATCGTAATTGGCAGTGGCGAGTCCCGATTGTACTGTGAAATTCCAGTTGCGGTTTACGGTTTTGCTCGCATCGAAGGTAGAACCAGCGATGTTTGCCTCATCCCCATCAGCAACAGAACCATTCAGGAAGCCTGCTGCAGTTCCTGTGGTAAAGGCCAGTGATACAGGCGTGTAGGCTGCCGTTGTGCCCACAGGCCAGGAATAGGTGTTTGCCCCGGCAGCAATGCCCCGGCGCAGGTTGCCGTTGATGTAACTGGCAGCGCTTCCACCTGTAACTGCATTGGTGGTACTGTTGTTTATGATGAGGGTGTTGGCTCCTGTTGCTATGATACCGTTGGTAAGGTTCAGGGTGTTTTCAACAGTTGCGTTGATAGCCATATTAACCCCTGGACCGCAATTCACGGTCAGGTTGTGAAAAGAGGTTGCCACAGAACCACCGATGGTTTGGACCCCACTTCCGCTGAGGTTGACAACGGAATTTGCCCGGGTAAAGGTGCCGTCATTGGTGAGGTTTCCGGCCAGGTTGATGACAGGGCTGCCGGAGCATATGTAGGAGCTGCCTGCGGCTATTGTGACCCCTGCACTGATATTGGCTACTCCGCCGCTGTGGGTGAATGTGCCGGTAACAGCACCTGTACCGAGATTCAACTGATCAACATTCAGGGTGCCACTGCTTAATACGCATGCTCCGTTGATGCCCGGGTAACCTATATTGAATCCCCCTGAGACTGACAATGTACCACCGTCAATGTTCACCTGCCCGCCATTCACCAGAAGTGCCGCATTGGCAGTGACTGTATTCCCGTTTGTACTGAAGCTGCCGCCCGTGCCGAACATAGCCCAGAAATTGTCATTCATTGTTAAATTGCCAATAGCCGAAAAATTACCGTTTTGAAGGGTGAGAATACTCAAAGAGGTTGCTGGAGCAGTCATGGTAATTACTCCAGTTCCAACCATACTGATATGGGCTCTTGAAACAGCCGAATAATCGTAGCTTCCTGCAATATGCATAAATCCCTTAACATTAATACTTGTACTTCTTGAATCCCAGTCCACACTATGCTTAAGGGTTCCATTAGCGCCAACAGTAAGGTGGCTGTTAATGGTATAGTTCACATCATATGCCGCCAGTTCAAGAATTCCCTGGATCACATTAAGCTGACCTATTACACTAAAAGCTTTTGCAGAAGCAGGATTGATAACAGTTACAGCAGATCCACTTTTGTTGATCGTAAGATGGTAAAACCAGGTATTCGAAACACCGGTGATGGTAGCGGGGTTGGCACCAATAAAACTTACAGTACCTGTATTGCTTGTAATTGCGAAGGCTCCGTTATTGGTATAATTCCCATAGATGTTAATGTTTTGTGTGCCATCAAGCGCAAAAAGGGCATTGGTTTCAATGGTAAAATTTCCATTTACATTGCGAGTTGCAGCCGTGTTCCAGTTTTTAATCATGTTTTGTCCGCTGATGATCAAGTGATTATAATCCCGATCGGTAACCGTCTGATCACTGGTAGTGCTTCTGAAATACTCAATGGTGCCACTCGTGCTGATGGAGGTAACATCCCAAACTCCAGAACTTTGGATTTGCAGGGAAGCATTAGCGGCTGGACCTAGTCCATTCTGATCCATTGTACGGATTAAACCGGCAGCACCCATGGTGAGGGTAGTGGTGCCAGATGTACCTGTGCGAATCCTTCCGGTTGAATTGGAAAACAAAAGGGTTCCATTCACAATCAAGGCTCCACCACCACTGATCGTCATGGTTATGTCATCTTCGTCGAGTATTGTTCCGGCACCGATCGTGCAATTGCCATTCAGTGCTGTGGCAGCGAGCATTGTTTTTGTGCCGCTGCCGCTCGTGGTGAGGTGGTGGTAGGTGGTAGCATAAATATTCTGGTTGGCTCCGTTGTAGTGAACAGTACTGCCTGAAGCAGTGCTTAATGCCCCTCCGCTGATATTGCCTCCAATGTTCAGGGTTCCGGAACTGCTGATTGAAATCTGGTTGCGGGCTGCCGAGCCATTCATTGTAATATTATTTGCAACAGTAATTGTTCCACTACCAAGGGTGACTCTACAGTCACGATTATCGGCAGAAGTTGTTGCAAGAGATATTGAAGCACAGGTTAAGCTTCCATCTCCAATGGATAAAACTTTAAAACGATAATCCAATAAAGGTGCATTTATAGTAATTACATCGGTTACTTGCAAATTAATTCCGCTATTGATAGTTAGCGTTCTAGATCTATTTCCTGCTTCAAAGGTTAAGGTTGCGCAAAATGCAGCTGCATTAACAACTGGATCATCATTTGAACCGGACGCATTATTGGGAATCTCAACATCATGGGCACTTGTCGGCACCTGGTTAAGAGACCAATTCGCTGCAGTATTCCAGTTGCTGCTGGAGGAACCATTCCAGATATTCGTCTGCCCCCACCCAGACCCAGCCAGAAAAGTGAATAAAACAGCCAGTATGATGCTTCTTGAAAAGGAGGCTGTGATCATTGTTGTGTTTATACTTTTCATAATTTTCGGGGTCTGTTTATTAATTGACTGATAATAAAAGTCTCACAAACACGAGCAAATTCGAAATCGGCTGAAAAAATACCATCAAATTTATCGGCAAAGGTAATATCGCCCTTGTGGTTTTCGGCCCTGGAACCAAAAAACCTATTAGAATCTACGGTGCCGGTTGTTTCCATCAGTATGGCCATATTTGTTTTTTTCATCTTCAGTTACAGTCGGTCTGCACGGTTCCGTTGTTGTCTTTTATGTGAACCAGGTATGTTCCGTTTGTCAATCCGGTGATCACATGTGAGCTGCCGGAGGTAAAGGGGATCCAGCCGTTGGGATCCAGGCTGCCTCCCAGCCAGGTAGCCCCGTTGTCGGCACTATACCGGTAAGAATAGGGTGCCTGGCCGCTGGTGACTGCAATAGTGATCTGGCCATTGTTTCCGCCATAACAGGATATATCTACCGGAGTGGTAGTGAAAGTTACCACGCTGCCTACTGTAATTGTAACCGGATTTGTATATACGGAATACCTGGTTACTCCACCCCAGTCTGTGACCGTTCGTCGCCTGTATTGTGTGGTGGCGGTTAAAGAAGGGGGCTGATACGTTGCCGCAGTGGCTCCGCCAATAGTGGCAAAACTACCTCCTGCATCGGTTTGCCATTCGTAGGTAAGCGGGTTGTCAGAAGAACCCCCGCCGGCTGTGGTGCTGGTGAGTAAAGCCGGAGTGCCGCCGGAGGCAATGGTCTGGTCACTGCCTATAGCTCCCTGGGTTGGGGCGGCACCTACATTGATGTAATTGTTCTTGGTTTCTGTGTCTGAACCACCTCCAATCTGAGCATTACCAGGCCATGAAACAGTAAGTGACACCGTCTTTTGTCCGGTGGCGGTATAGGATACGGTATGAGGCCCGGCGGTACTGGCTGTGGCAGGATTGGCATCAGCCCCAAAGTTCCAGCTAAAAGAATTTGGATTGCCGTCGTTGTTTTGGGTTGTATTGGTAAATGTTACATTCTCATTAACCACCGGTTTTGCGTTGTCAACACTGAAATTGGCATTAGGATCAGTACCTCCACCACATGCCCATACCTGGCCCCCTGCAGAAAGAAGCAGGAATAATATTATCAGACTCGACAGAATGTAAAAATGATTGCCCCTGCCATAATTCGTTTTTAAATCTCTTACCTGAATCAGGTTCCTATGATGCGTGATTTTTCCCATATAAATATTCGTTTTCATTTTTCAGGCTCTTGGATTAAACTCTTATTTTGTCAATTATTTTCCCGCCCAGCATCAAGAGGGCAATAAGGCAGCATGCAATGTCTATTGAACTACCCATAATGGAAGCAGGAGTCTTATCCGAATTAAAATGGATCGACTTTTTCAAAATTGCCGGATATTTACTGTCCGCTTGGTTGGTCACTTCGCCCTTCTGATTGACGAAAGCTGATATCCCCATATTTGAGCTCTGGGCCACGCAGCGCCGGTTTTCGATGGCCCTGATAACAGAGAGCTGTAAAAACTGACGTGACACCCGGGGTACATCATACCAACCTTCATTCAGTATGACAAAAAAGGCTTCGGCACCCTTTCGGGCTGCCCGGCTGAACAATCTTCCGTAAACCAGCTCGTAACAAATCAGGGCTGTTGTTTTGTGATGATCTCCGGCCTTGAATACCGGCGAATCAGATTTTCGTCTCGAAAACTGCAGGTCGATACCTATGGGAGCCAGCCTGGGCATGATACGGGGGTAGGGTGCATACTCCGAGTAAGGCACCAGCCCCTCTTTAACACGGATCTGAACGGGCCTCCCCTTTTCAATCAACAGAGCAGCATTGTAAGTGTTGTACCAGGTTTTGTAATTTTGAGAATACCGGATTCCGGGATTTCTTTCATACCCTTTGATCCTCTTCACATCAGGTATTACCTCATAGGTGATGGCACCGGTCACAAGTTTCAGTCCCGGATGATCGGCCGTACGTTCATACCATCGATCAAAAACCAAGTTGCGGTTAAAATCGGTTTCCCATCCGGCATTGGTGATGGAGGTCTCGGGAAGTACTACATATTCAGTACGATCTGTCAGATGGGGGTTGACTAATCCAAGGTAAATATCCATCAGCTCATAGATATTCACCCGGTACTTTATATCCGAATTATCAGTTGCCGGATGGACTATCAACACTTCAGCGGGGACTCCCCTCTCACGCCAGGTATGATATATGATCAGGGAAATGAAAACTGGCAAAAAAACAACCACAGAAACAGCCATGACCGGTTTGAGCCATCCAGCTTTATGTCTTATTACCGACTTTGTCAACGATAGAAAGAGCAAGTTGATCAATACAATCCAAATGGTCCCGCCTGTGCTTCCGGTAAAACTATACCATTGAATTATTTCCGGGCGGGCTGCCAGATTATTACCAAGATTATAAAACGGAGACCCTAACTGGAACCAGGACTGAACAAACTCCATGGCAACCCATGCAAACAGGAAATAACCCGATGCCCATCGGCTGCCTTTCTTGAGAAACAAGATGTAAGGTGAAAGAATAAAAAGATGTGGTAAAACAACAAGCAAACCCAGTATAAGCCCCATGTGGGCTGCCTGTAAAATCCAGTTACCAGCGATAAAATAGAAAACCAAAAACGCAACAGCCATTTGAAGGATAAAGGAGGCCATTGGCTTTGAATATTTCGATGCATATTCAGCTGAAATCAGTAAAGGCAGTAAAGAAAAGAAGCTGATTACCCAACAGGATGCATATATCGTTGATATTCCCATCAAAATACCTGTAAGAAGGGGTAATGCCAGAATTATGATGCCTTTATGTAGTTTAATGTTCATGAATACGGAGATCGTTGGTAATCAAAGATGATTTTGCTGTATCACAATGTTAATGTTTAAATTAATAGGCGATAAAGGCTTATCAGTCCATTCCGGGTACAGACGGAGACACGAATAGCGTTTAGTGTATGTAACCAATCTTCAATAGAACTGGTAGGTTTTTCAGAAACCACCATCAGATTGATCTTAAAAATATACCTGCTATAACATCGTGTGTCAACATCGCACATGATAAACCGCATTAATTCCAGCCGCAATTTAAGAAATCCTGTAGGAATAACAGGTGCATTTTGTTCAATTTGCGATCTATATATAATCTCTACAAAGAGTTTATTTGTTTGATTATCTGTGTCTTAAAATCTATAAATTCAACAGAAACAACATAAAAAAGTTGCGAAAGGGGTATTTATGGGGTACAATTGATCTGCACACACCCGTTTCCATCCCTGATTTCAATGGTATAGTTCCCCGTCGGCAGTCCCGAAAAAGCATTTCCCGTTTGCCATGCCGACCAACTGCTGCCGTTGTGGATCCTGTATTCGTATCCGCTCCCGGAGCCTCCCGAGGCGTTGATGGTGATGGTGCCGTCGCTGCTGCCGGAACACAATACGTCTGAGTGGACAAAGGTGAATGCTGGCAATGGGTTCACGGTCACCTTCAATACATTTGATGCGATTGCACCACTCCAGTCGTCCATGCAGCTCACCCGCGCCACTCTTTGGTACCAGGTGGTCTGGGTTACCGGGGGGGCATCATAAACTGTGCTTGTAGCTCCTGCGATATCACTGAACCCGGTGGCGTCGCTTGTGATGGAGAACTGCCATTGGTATTCCAGATCTCCGGTATGGCCGGTGGGGAGAGCTGTAAATGAAAAGGAAGCCGGATCATCCCCGCTGCAGAGGGTCTGGACAGCGGTAATGGTGCCTCCGGCAGTGGGATTGTTACAGAGAGAAATATATCCCAAAAACACGGCAGAGGCAATATCGCCCCGGCCGCTGCCGCCGGTGAACTGGGCACCTGCCTGAGAAGACATCACCATCAGTACCCAAACCATCAGAACTTTCAATACCTTTTTCATATCGTTTATATTTTTTCCCTATTATATATCTGTCAATTCGTTACTTTAAACACCAAACAATTAGCTGAGTAAAGTCCGTATTCCCAAGCCTTGTCTTTATCTGCACTGTTTTCTGCTTTTTATTTGTGTTCAGCTTTTTAAAAATTTCGCCCGCCTCCAGCGGGTTTTTTTTATTCCGCCCATTTCTTTCACAGACGGAACGGTGTGGTTAAGTGTCAAATTGTCAAAATAACCCAAAGTGTCAATAATCCTTTAGGCAGCGGACAGAGTATCCGGCCGCCCGTTGGAAGTTGCTCATGTAGGCATAGGTACTTAAGAAGCCCAGACCCCATGAGTTGGAACCGGAAACCTTATCTGACCAATAGCAGCCGAACAAGCCAACGAGGTTGAGCGAACCAATGCTGTAGTGGCGGCCGCCCGCCATGGGCAATTTAAGTGGGGAAGCCAAAGCGCCGGCCGCATTGTTGCTGCTCCAACCTGACCGTTCCAGGTCAAGCTCTGTTTCCGTAGGCAAGCGGTAGCCCGAAGGGCAGGGATTGTTTACCCCGGTTACACCCTGCCATAAATTCGTGTTTTGCGGGCTGCGCCAATCATAAGGACTACCCATACCCGCAATAAAATTACCATTAACCGGCACATCTGAAGTGCTAAGGGTAGTGGTAGTAGCAGATGTTCTGCACTGGTGGCCGTCGGCCAGGCGCCCCCACTGGTAAAGGTCACCGTAAGCCAGGGGATCTGTGCTGGTT
>CAZJZF010000011.1:7464-16878 GCA_964550385.1 uncultured Lentimicrobiaceae bacterium
TGAGAGGCTCCCAGGTTGCGATCCATCCACGTCCTGCCGGTGACAGGGTTGGTGACGTCGACAATTGCAGTAGGGTTGGCGGGATCACAATGAACGGTACCTGCCGGATAGCACACCTGGGTTATCACCGCCAGTGTTCGTGCCGGGCCGTTGCCGTGAGGATTTGAGGGAGTTACCCCGATATCACCGGCTGAGGTTCCTGCGGTAACAGTGATCTCATGAGTACCCTGACCCCCGGTGATACTCCAGCCTGTGGGTACTGTCCAGGTATAGGTTACGTTGGGCTCGGAAGTTACTGAATACACAATACCCGTGTAGAGTCCGCACGGATCCACCAGTCCATTGATGGCTGAGGGCTGTCCCGGTGGCTCACTTGGGGTACGAACACCCCGAAACCCAAAGCCGAGGCTCCTACCGGAGGCCGTGGTCTCAGCGTAGATGCGGTCGGATGTGCACATGTCCTCCGCACTGCCGTTCCAAGCGCCGCCCCGAGAGCTGGACCCGCTAGCGCCTGTTACTTCGCCGATGATAAGTCCCGGCCAGGCAGTTTCAGTGGCATGTCCATTTGCACTCAGCGCACCGTCACCATGCACTCCGGTAAAGGCACGGCCTGTGGTATTGCCCATCGTTACCGGCCGCTCCACCAGGTTACCGCTAAGCTCCATAATGCCATAATAGCTCGCGCCGGCCGTTATGCGTCCGGTATTGTTTGCATTCCCCGCAAATATTCCTACACGCAAGGGGCCATTAATACTACCATCAGTTAGAAAATAACTCGCATTTCCGGCAGTAGTGCTGTAATTGGTAGCAACGGCTTCGTTAGAAGCACTGGAATTGATCACGATATAGGCACTGCCTGCAACGGTAGCCGTTCCCCAAGCATATTCGTTGGCAACCGGTGTGGCTGTTCCCCGGCACGCCTTCTCAAACTCCAGTTCGGTCATCGGCCGCAGCCCTGCCCAATCGCTGTATGCAGCCCCATCCATCCAGCTCAGGTAGTTGCAGGCGACATAAGGATTAGATGTGGCATAACTGCCAACCGCATTACCAGTTATGGCATACCTAAATACAGAACCGGTATATTTGCGGTTATTGGCCTGTGTTTGGGTAAGCGTATTCAGAAAATCAACATACTGCTGCTGGGTGATCTCGTATTTCATGCAGTAGAAGGCTCCAAAACCGTTAGGCCATGATGCGTTGGCAGGGGCTGTTTGTCCGGTAGGATATCCCCCCGCTTGTCCGCCAAGACTGCCCGTACCCGAAGGAGCTGTGGTGGCATCCGCTGTGTTGATGGTGGTAAGGGTGAAACTTGAATTTTCACCACCCCCGCTTCCTGCCGAGAAAGCCCCCTGCGGTACATATACCATCTCAATGGCAAACACCTGAACCTCCACTAAGGCGTTGTCTGCAACCCCGTTTTCGCCATAGTTCCAGCGGAGCTGCATGCCGTTGGCAGCAAAGGTGCCTGAGCCGGGACCGCTTCTGTACACAAACGCCCCAAGGGCAGGGTTGGTGGTGGCGTTAAATGCCAACTCAGGTGAACGGAAACCGGGGTTGATGGTGGCCGGCGTGCCGGTGCCCCCGTTGTGGCCGGCATTGTTAAGCCAGGCGTGCTTCCACAGGCCGTCGCCCCCATTGGAAACGGTAATCCGGTACTTCACAAACACCCAGGCAGCATCCCAATTGGCCGGGGCGGTGGTTACCCGCCATGAGTTCTCCCAGCTCAGGTCGAACTGAACCATCACATAATTATCATGCGTGTTTTCTCCCGCCAGGCTGATATTAATCACATGTATGTTGTTGCTATACAGGTTTACGGCCAGCAGCAGGGATGCCACAAACAAAATTGTTCTTGAAAAAAGTTGATTCATCGCAGTGGGTATTATAGTTATACGCAGATTTGTTCAATTATCTGGTAACCTCAGCATAACAGGAGCAGAAAATCCTCAACGAAATGCTATTCGAAGGGCCATTCTTAATAGCCTGAAAATCTTCAGAATAAAAAAAAACAAAACCGGAGAGAAAAGGATAATATTCCTCCTGGTTATTGTTTAACAAACCTAAATCTAAATATCGTTGATTCGACAAAAAGTTTGCAGAACAGTAAAATTAATCTGGCTTCACCCGATTGGGATGCCCCATGGATAAAGAAATTTGCTTACCGATCATGAATACCGGGGAAATATGGCGCCTTCGCAATCCACGATCCTGTATGGATCGATCGATGGTATTTCCGACCTTCTGAAGGGTACAGAGGCTGATTCTCCGAATCTGCTTTCTGGCTAAAAGCCAATAGCCAGCAGCAAAAAGCTAGAGGCAGTTCTTCTGCACACACCCGTTTCCATCCCTGATTTCAATGGTATAATTCCCCGCCGGCAGTCCCGAAAAAGCATTGCCCGACTGCCATGCCGACCAACTGCTGCCATCGTGGATCCTATACTCGTATCCGCTCCCGGAGCCACCCGAAGCGTTGATGGTGATGGTGCCGTCGCTGCCACTGAAGCATGAGATGTCGGAGGTGGTGTAGGTGAAGGTGGGGAGGGGTGTTACGGTCACAATCCAAACACCCGTCGAGGCGGTGAAGCTGTTACATGTGCCGTATCTGGCTAATCTTCTGAAATGGGTTGTAGTAGAAAGAGCAGCAGGTTGCCAGGTTTCGCTGTTGGTGGAAGAAATGTCAGTCCAGGCTGAACCATCAGGACTGCTCTGCCATTTGTACTCAACTGTTCCTTCCCCTCCTGCAGCAGGGTCAATACTACCTATAAGTGAGGGAGTTATCCCGGCACATACTGTTTCTCCCGCTGTCTCAATCTCTCCAAACAGATAATTGATCGTGTAGGTGTAATCCCAGTCGAAGGTGTTGTTTGCACAATCTTCAAACTGATAACGATAGATGATTTCTGTCTGGCAACTGTCCTGATCTTTGGTTTCAACGATTTGATGTGATAAAGTGGGTGGGGTGATGATAATGGTGTTTTTAACCGGAGTATAATTATCCCCGGTACTACTGCCTCCTGAAATTAAAATCCGGCCATCCTGCAAAAGATTCATAGCTATACCCGATATATAATAACCCGCATTGTAGGTTTCAGGATGTTCGGTAATAACCCCTGAAGAGAGCTTGAAGGAGAAAAGTTTCAACGTATTGGTTGCGGGCAATAATCCAATCAGATAGGCAACATTACGCTGGTTGTCTATCAATGGATGATTTAAAAAGGAAACGGCAGAAGTATTTGGCAAGGGAGAACTGGTATTAAAATGTTCCACATTCAGATTTAAAGGATCAAAAGTAAATACGGTATATTCTGAATAAGTGCCGGCATTCCTGCTTGCCAGCCACATGTATTTTCCGTTGTTGAGCTTTTGCATATAGGTCTGCCGTAAGTTGTAACTTGTGACCCAGCCGGATTCTGTTGAAAACAACTCATTCCTCACTGTACTGATAGTTCCGGTTGCAGGGTCATACAACTCAATCCGCTGGGTAACAGCACCTCCTGTAGGTGCCCTGCCGCCAAATACCACAGCTTTGTTGTTATTGGTTGGCATTATGAGAACATGTGAACGAGCAATACTGAAAGGCCCTACGCTTGAGAAAGTTTTTGCTACCGGGTCATACAGTTCACCATAGGTACTAGCACCATTGGCAGTACCATACCAACCACCGGCTATCAGAACTCTGCCATCAGTAAGCGTGGCGGCATTCCCAAATGTACGTGCACGAATCATGCTGCCCACCGACGTGAATGTATTGGATGCAGGGTCATATATTTCCGAATGGGCATAATGTCCGGATCCCCCCGAACCGGTACCACCGGCCAGCAAGTAGGTTCCATCAAAAAGATGTGTAAAGGCGTACATGTCGTGGTGGTAATTCATGGTTGCCGAAGACATGGCAGTGGCATCCGGAGAGAGAATACTTACGGTATTGGTGGGCTGAAAATTGGTAGTATGACCGCCAAACATCCCAACTCTGCCATCAGGCAAAGTTGCGCCGTAATGACCCATACGGTGGTGCGGCATCAGTGGTCCCTGAATATAGGCCAAACCCGTTGCCTGGGAAATTAACACAGGATTCCCACATGCATCTTCAACATCAGGAAGGATGGGTGGCACTGCCTGATCAGGATGTTGTATTATGCTGCCGATAGCAACCGGACCACCCACTTCAGTGGGGGGTGTTGAAAGGTTTACCGTATAGGTATATGTCCAATAGGACACATCACTATTGCTGTTGGTATAACTAAAGGTATAAACCCTGGTTCCTTCACACTCAATAGGAGTGGGTGAATCAACCACACTATGGAGCACGCCTGATATGGTTCCGTCGCAAATATCGGTGGCATCGGGAGGGACAGGTACAGTTATCTGATCCACACACACTACTGTTGAAACACCGGGCGGATCATTTACCACCGGTGGCTGATAGGCTAATAATGTAACAACCCAGCTGCCTGTGGATTGTGTGAATGTGGTATTACAGACGCCATCCTTTGCCCAGCGGGTATAGGTTGTAGTTGAAGCAAGACCTGTCGGTGGGTCATAAGTCGATGCGTTGGTGCTTGCAATGGGTGTTCCGCTGGCTCTCCATTCATAGGTTATAGCATTATCACCGCCACTGGATGTAATTGTGCTTACAATGACCCCCGGATCTCCGCCAGAACAGATGGTCTCACCTGTGGTGGCGATGGCTCCGGCGGTGAACTGAGATCGTACGGACACCTCCAGCACATTCGACTCCGCGGCTCCGCTCCAGTCGGTCATGCAATCTGCCCGTGCCATCCGTTTAAACCAGGTAGTCTGGGTTACTGCAGGTGCATCATACACCTCGCTATTGGTTCCGGAAATATCTGAAAAACCGGCGGAGCTGCCGGTAGTGGAAGATTGCCATTTATACTCAAGTGTACCGCAATAGCTTGTGGGCAGTGCAACACTGGTAAACGCCACCGGATCAGCCCCATTGCAAATGGTTTGATTTCCGGCAATGGTACCACCGGAAGGAGGGTTTGCACAGCCCATGGGGTCGGAGTTGTTGTTGTATTCGTAAGCTCCCATATCGATGGTGCCGGATTGTGTGTAGTCTGTCCTCAGCAGCTTCCTGCCAAATCCGGCTCCACGGATGTCGGTGAGTAAGCTGTTGTAACTGTCGTTGCCCTCATCAGCACAAGGTGAAACACATAACAGCCTGTAATCCCCGTTCGGGGCATCGGCAAATTGAGGGTCGGTAGTGATGCAATACAAATCCTGTGTTGGAATTACACTAACATGCAATATATCACCCGGGGCTGATGATATACAACTGGAGTAAAGACTGATAGGAGAGCTACTGTAATTGAAAATCTGATGGCCGGGATAAGAAGAGGCGGATGCCTGATTTCCCCAAATGATGGAATTCTGAAGAGTGATACCAGATCCATTATTATATATTCCACCGCCATTCGTTGCCGTATTGTTTGCAATGGTAGCATTGACGAACAAGACTGATCCGCTGCCCTGATTGTATATCCCTCCACCATTTATACTTGCCCTGTTCGCAGCAAAGAGTACATTGATAAACTGCGGTGTAGAATTTTGGTCGACTGCGGAGCCTCCCCCATAATCTGCTGAATTATTCAGAAACTGCACATTGGAGCATATGGTGTTACTGGCTCGCAGATATAATCCCGCACCGGCGTGTGCACGGTTGTATCGGAAAACTACCTGATGGATCGTAGGTGATGAGCTATGGTTGAACATGCCGGCACCTTCATATCTTGAACCATCTGCAGCTCCTCCTTGAATAATAAAACCATCCAGGATAGATGCGTTGGTCAAACCAAGACCATTTGGATGGTAAAATACATTATATACATTCTCAGTAGTGTTTAACCAAGGAAACACAGAATAATCATCATTCCCGTTCAGGTCCCCGCTCAGGATGGTTTCGTTGGCGCCCCCCTCGGCAAAGTCGGTTCTCTGACTCACCATCGTTTCTGTACCGGCAAAGCCGCCGTAGATAGCAACACCGTTTTTCATCTGAAAGGCCTGGAACCTGGTTCCGGTACCCCCAACTTGTACCGTTGGCTTGTAGATCCCTTTGGCTACCCAGATCTCATCACCAGAAACAGCTGCATCCAACGCCGACTGAAAGGATGTGTATGCATTGGCCCAGCTGGTTCCGTTGTTGGCGCCGGCGGTTTTGCTAAAATCCACAAAAATGGGTGCTTTAGGATCCAATCCGCTGGTCCATTCGTAAGCACCTATATCAATAGTTCCGTTCTGAATACGCACCTGACCGCGGATATCGGTGGAAGTAACATTATAACTGTTGTCTCCGGTGTTAATACAGGGCGAATGACCCATCAGCCGGAAATCACCAATGTTCGGATTTGCCAATACAGGGTCGGTTGTGATGTTGTCGTTTGAAGTTGTTAACGTACCACTATGAACAATATCACCTGAAATATTGGAAAAGCATGTATGGTGTAATGCAATTTCGGTTGTTTGATTGCTGAATAACTGATTACCATTACCGGAAGCATTCGCCCACAAGACAGAATTTCTGATATGTAACACATTTGCCAAACTTTGCACATAGATTCCACCCCCGAGGGATCCGGCTATATTGTTATAAAATGTACAGTTAACAATGGATTCAGGACGTGACAGTGCAATATACAAACCTCCGCCTGTTCCTGATGCCGTATTGTTTGCAAATACACAATTGATGTATTTCGACCAGGAATATTGGTTGTTAAACATTGCACCTCCAGACCCGGATGCATGATTACCGATGAAATAGCAATTCCTGTATTCGTCTGGACAATAATAATTGGTATACACACCCCCTCCGGTTCCGGCTCTGTTTCCGACAATACTGCAATTAGTAAATTTAGGAGCTGAAATATGATCATTACTCATTCCCCCTCCTGCACCTGAAGTAAGATTGTTTTTTAATGTACAATCCATAAGTATGGGAGAGGATCCAAAACCAGAACTCATTCCGTTTTTTATGGCACCTCCACCACCAAATGCAACATTATGCATAAATACAGAATTGTATATGGAAGGATGATTTGAAAAGTTAACCATTCCCCCCCCTACATTATGCGGACTGTTGATTTCGTTTGCATTTCCACCTGATATGGTAAAGCCATTCAATACGGCTGCATTTGTTAACCCTGCACCATCTGGGTGATAAAAGACATGATAACAATTCTCTCCATTGTTCGAGAAAGCCAGGGTCGCTCCGCTGCCGGTCACCACATCATCGCCGTTCAGGTCGCCGCTCAGGATGGCTTCGTTGGCGCCACCGATCCCGAAATCGGTTCGCTGGCTCACCAGGGTTTCTATTCCGGCGAAGCCGCCGTAGATCTCCACTCCGGGAACCATTCTGAAATGATAATATCGTGATGTGTTGGTGAGATCGTAAGCTGAACTCGGTTTATATGTCCCTTTCGCCACCCAGATCTGATCCCCTGAAACTGCAGCATCCAGCGCCGACTGAAACGAGGTGTAGGCATTTGCCCAGCTGGTGCCGTTGTTGGCACCGACGGCATCAAACTTCACATACAGGATATTGAAAACTGGCTGGTTTTCCGAGAGAAGAGACACATCACCCCTGCCGGTTCCTCCCATGTACTGGGCTGCCAGGTTTGTGGGGAGGCACCCAAGCAGTATGCCAAGTATCCAGATAATTTTTGAGGTATTCATTTTATTTGCGGATATATGCATTTCTTATTCAGTTTATGATCAGTCAGAGCCAAAGGCTTGTTTTGTCATCCAGGATATTTGAAACTCATGTTGTTTGTAAACATCAGCATGATCTGTTTATTTCTTCAACTATTCTTTGATGCAGCGGACAGAGCGTCCGTCCGCTCGGTTACCATCGAGCAAGTTGGCATTGGCACTGCCTATGCTCAGTCCTCCGGAAACAGCACCGGAAACAGTACCCGACCAATAGCCGCCATAGGAGCCAGCAAAGTCGAGCGAACCATTGCTGCCGCTACGACTGCCCGACACAGGCAATTTAAGTTGAGAACCATAAGCACCGGCAGCGTTTTGACTGCTCCAGCTAAGCCTTTCTGCATCCAGTTCGGGATCGGTTGGTAAACGGTAACCCGAAGGGCAGGGATTGTTCACTCCGTTTACCCCTTGCCAAAGATTGGCATTCTGAGGGCTGCGCCAATCGTAAGGACTACCCATGCCATAGATAAAATTCCCATGAACAGGCTGGTCGGTTGAACTGATGGAAGTGGTGGTGTTTGAAGTGCGGCACTGGTGGCCATCGGCGAATCGACCCCACTGGTAGAGGTCGCCGTAGGCATCAGCGTCGGTGGAGCTGGTGGCCGCCTGAGCTGCTCCGAGGTTGCGGTCCATCCAGGTTCTGCCGGTTGTGGGGTTGGTAACGTCAACAACAGCTGTATGGTTGGCGGGGTTACAATGGATGTAGCCTGCAGGGTAGCAGCCCATGGTTTTGGCGATCACTGCCAGGGTGCGTGAAGGGCCGTTGCCCCAGACATTGGAGGGGACAACCTCTATGTTGCCGGCGGTGGTGCCGGCAGTCACGGTGATTTCGTGCGTGTTCTGGCCACCCGTAATACTCCAGCCGGTGGGAACTGTCCAGGTGTAGGAAACATTTGGTTCCTGAGTAACGCTGTAGATCAAACCCGCTTCATTCTCACAGGGATTGGGCAGACCGTTTATCGCGTCTGGTGGTCCCGGAGGCTCGCTGGGGGTGCGAACACCCCGGAAACCACCGTCACCGTTCCGGCTGAAGTCCGTGTTTGCAGCAAAGAACCTGTCGGAAGTATAAAGGCGTGCTGCAGCATCGTTCCAATCACCACCCCGAACACCAGATCCGGTGGCACCGGTTACCTCGCCACTGACAATCCCTGGCCAGGCTGCCGCGTTGGCATGGCCGTTGGTGCTCAGGTCACCGTTTCCGTGCACCCCTGTAAATGCACGACCTTCAGTATTGCCCACGGTAACAGGCCTTTCCCACAGGTTACCTCCCAGCTCCATGACCCCGTAATACCCTGCACCAGCCTGGCTTCGGGTGCTGCTGCCAGCAGCAAAGGCGCCAACTCTGAGGGGCCCCTGGGTGCCAGCGTTTCCATAGACTGCATTTGCACCACTATTTGAAGGTAATTCGTTAAAAGCACCACTATTGTTAATGCCTGTAGCAGCAGTAGCTGATGTGGTACCCCAAACAAATTCGCTGGCCAGGGGAACAGCTATCCCCCTGCAGGCTTTCTCAAACTCCAGCTCTGTCATTGGTCGCAACCCTGCCCAATCGCAATAGGCTGCTCCATCCATCCAGTTCAGATAGTTGCAGGCTAACCACTGGCCATCGTTGGCTTCTCCGGCAGTATTGTTATTGTTCAGATCGCAGCCATAAATCCGTGGAGCAGGACTGCCCGGATCACTCATTACCTT
>CAZJZF010000012.1:0-16820 GCA_964550385.1 uncultured Lentimicrobiaceae bacterium
GTCAGCTTTCTCAAAAGCTTACAAGGTTATATCCGCAGCCCCTGGTCGCAGTTGCCACAGATATCAATATCCCTGCGATGGGTAAACAGTCCTTTGGCAAATGACTGCCGTTTATGGCTTCTCCAAATCTCATGGAAAGGCTGCTTCTGCAGGTTTCCCAGCACATGGTCTGCATCCTTGTCGAAACAACAGGGCAGCACTTTTCCATCCCAGGTAATTACTGCGGAGCTCCAGAAACGATGGCAATGGTTGGGCAGTTTACTCTTGACGGAATAGCTGCCGTCTTTATGAATCCGGTAACGACTGTATTTTTCCTTTTCCGGCAGCAGGGTTTGGTCTTCATCAAGGCGATAGAACTGGGCTGATTTCAGTACGACAGCATCGACCCCCCGAAGACTTGGATGGGCAAACAGTTCAGATATCTGATGTTCATTGCTTCGGAATACCAGAAACTGAACAACAATATAAGGATACTTCGCCTTCATCCGTTTTCTGATCCGCACCATCCTTTCTATCCCTTCCAGTACCATCGCAAGATCTCCGCCCCTGCGATATTTTTCATAGCTCTTCTGGTCCAGCCCGTCGAGGGAAATGATTAACCGACTGAGTTTGTTCTCTATCAGAGTCCGGCAGTTCTCTTCTGTAAGGAAATGGCCGTTGGTGGAAAGGGCGGTATAAAACCTCAGCTGCCGTGCAATCTGAAGGATCTTCCCCAAGTCATGATGGAGCAGGGGTTCTCCCTGAAAATAGAGGTTCAGCCATGCCACCGTAGAAGCAAGTTGTTTTGCCCATTCACGGAATTGTTCAATATCAGCCTTTCCGGTAGGACGTTTAAAAGCTCTGAGTCCCGATGGGCATTCCGGACAGCGAAGGTTACACGAAGTGGTGGGCTCGAAGGATGCTGCCCAGGGGCCCGAAGGGAATCGGATAATCCTGAAATAGCGGGCTGCAAACCACGTAATTTCTGTCTCCAGCAGGTTGATAACCCTTCGCAGGGTAAGTGCCCTGAGAAGATGAGCCAGATCATTGAAAACCGGAACAACCCTCTTCATCTCAGGTAATCTGCCGGGTAAGCCGTTGCACAATTTCCGATCTCGAGAGAAACTCCCTGGCAACAATCCTTAGTACCGTGTAAGCTGGTATGGCAAAGATCATCCCGGCAATGCCCGCCAGGCTGCCTGCCATCATAATTACAATGAAAATCTCAATCGGATGGGCCAGCACGCTGTTTGAGTATATTACCGGTTGCAAAATTATATTGTCTATCAGATTGCTGACAGCAAATACCGCAACGATGCCACCTACCATCGGCAATAGCTGGGTGTAAAAATCTGCACCCAGATGGGTTGTTGCCACCAGGAGCGCTCCCAGGGTTCCACCAATCAACGGGCCCAGATAGGGGATAATATTCATGATACCTCCCATGCACCCCACAAGAAATGCGTTGTCTATTCCAATGATAAGTCCACCGGTGGTAATGAGGGTGATCATTGCAACAACCTCTATAACAAGACCTATAAAATATCGGGTAAGAAGCCGTTTGCTCTTGTAAAGGATGTTGATTCCCTCCTCCTGATACCTTTTAGGGACAAACAGAAGTATTCCGTTGAAAAACAACCTGTCTTCCCGCAAAAAGAAATAGGCCATGAACAACACCGCAAAAACCCCGATGAACAGCACCCCTGCCAGATCGAATACCTTAGGAAGAATCACCGAAATATCCACATAGTTCATAATGGCTACCACTTGTTCACTCACCGTTTGATCAATGGTCTGACCCTCTTTCAGCACTCCATAACGGATCAGTTCCTCTTCGAGTTCCGACAATGGTTCATCGTAAGTAAGTGCAACCTGCTCCACATCAATCTTCGAAATCACTTTGGCCTGATCCACAACAATAGGCACTACAATCAACAAAAGGGAGGTCAGCATTCCAACCATGGTTAAAAGTGCCAGCAAGGCATTTAATGAATGGGGGAGCCTGAATTTGCCAATACGGATCTTGTCGAGCCAGGCTACCATCGGATGGCCGATGACAGATATAACCCCGGCAATGAAGAAGAATGCCACAATGTTGAAAAAATACCAGATGATAAATCCCACTGCGCCCAGAATCAACAGGCTAACAATAACTTTACGCCAGGAGGGAAGCTTAAATCCCTGGTCTTGTCCGGTTTTATTATCCATATCATCAAAGGTATTGATTTTTACACATTATCCTATCACTTCCAATCTGTGCATATCCTGCCGTATGAAAATGAAAAGCAACAGAGTAAATGCCCACAGGGAAGATCCGCCATAACTCAGAAAAGGCAAAGGGATTCCAATCACCGGAGCCATCCCGATGGTCATTCCCACGTTGATCATAAAATGAAAGAAAATGATGGAAGCCACTGCATATCCGTATACCCGGCTGTACTCCGACCGCTGCAGTTCGGCTCGCCTGATAATCCTGATAATGAGCAGCAGGTAAAGGGAAATCACAACCAAACTGCCCACAAAACCCCACTCTTCTCCAACAGTACAGAAAATAAAATCGGTATCCTGCTCCGGAATAAAATTCATCTTGGTTTGGGTGCCTTGCAGATAACCCTTCCCGAAAAAACCACCCGAGCCGATCGCCACTTTGGATTGGTAGAAGTTATAACCCACATTCTTAATGTCCTTGTCAACACCTTTGAGATTGGAAACATACACCTCAATACGCTCTTTCTGATGAGATCTCAGTCCTTTGGAATACAGGAAATCAACGGCAAATACAAACCCGATTGCGATCAGGGCAACACCCGAAATCAGGATAATTTCCCTGGCTTTGCCCCGCATGAAAAAGATGAGTATGCCGGCAATTACTGCCAGAACAATTACAATGATCAGCTTAGGGAACATCAGGGATAAAAGTGCCAGCACCATGGTAAATATTGCCACTACCAGTAGGATCTGATTCAGTCCGAAGCGGTACAGCATTACAACAAGCGATAACAGTACGATGGCAGAACCCATATCGGGCTGTAACAGGATCAGCAGTATGGGCAATCCAATAATTCCGGTAATGATCAGCAGGCTGTTTTTCGACTTCATATCAAAAGAGAGGCTGCTCATGTATCTAGCAAGGGCCAAAGCAGTGGCCAGTTTGGCAAATTCTGCAGGTTGCAGGGCAAATCCACCCAGTTGAAACCAGCTCTTCGAATGGTTAACCTCTGTGCCTGCAATTAAAACAGCTACCAGTAATAGCATGGCTGCCAGATAGATAAGATATGAAAATGGCGGTATTGCCTTGGGATCAATAAACAGGATCATCACAGCCAGAAAAAGTGCAAGGCCGATCCAGATCAGTTGTTTGCCATACCGGTGTGAAAAATCAAAGATGTCGGCAAACCCCTCCTTGGTACCGGATGAATATATGTTGAGCCAGCCCGAAATCACCAGTGCCAGCCATAGCAGTACCATCACCCAGTCGATGTTGTAAAACAGCCCTTTACCACGGGTCATGCTCCGCTCCATAATTACTGATTCATCAGTTTTCCATTCATCATTCTTGTCTCAACATCGGTTCGCAACACTTTACGATTCATATATTTTTCAATCATCAAACTGGCAATAGGCGATGCCCAGGTGGACCCATATCCTGAATTTTCAACAATTACTGCAATGGCAATTTTGGGGTTATCCATTGGAGCAAAGGCAATAAACAATGAGTGGTTGGGGCCGTGCGGGTTCTGGGCTGTACCGGTTTTTCCGCATACAGGAATACCATCGATGGCAGCATTTCTGGCAGTTCCGGCAAGTACCACATCCCGCATCCCCTGTATAACCGGTTCAAAATATGCTTTATGAATTGAGGTCTGGTGCTTCTGCATCATTGGCTTGTTCAAACTATCAGCCGATCCCATCGACTTTACAATATGTGGTGTAATGTAATACCCTCTGTTGGCCACAAGGGCAGCAAGATTCGCAAGCTGCACGGGTGTTGTAAGAACTTCTCCCTGCCCAATTGCAATGGAAATCACGGTCAGGGCTTTCCACCGGTTCTTTCCATGGAGCTTGTCGTAATATTCAGCCGTGGGTATATTTCCCTTATAACCGTATGGCAGGTCATTGTCAAACCGGGTTCCCAGTCCCATGCTCAGGGCATGACCCCGCCACACATTGTAAGCCTCCCTGATGGTTGGATACCCCGATTTTTCAAGCATGTCCTTGAGTGTATAACAATAATAGGCGTTACAGGAGTGCTGTATGGATTGGGCCAGATTTAGTGGAGAAGGATGTCCGTGGCACCCCACGGTAAGGCTACCCATGTGAAATCCTCCGGAACAGCCATACTTGGTCCCCGGTTCCAGTATTCCCATCTCTTCTCCGATGAGGGCATTTACAATTTTAAAGGTGGACCCGGGTGGGTACTGAGCTTGCAATGCCCTGTTCATCAAAGGTTTATTTTTATCCTGAAGGAGTTTGGCATAATTCTGAGCCCGTTCCCTCCCACTTAACAAATTGGGATCGTAGGTGGGGTTGGTTACCAAAGCCAGAATCTCTCCGGTTGAAGGCTCGATGGCTACAATGCTCCCGATCTTGTTCTGCATCAGCATCTCGCCGTACTCCTGAAGTTCTGCGTCAAGGGTGATGTATAGATCCTTTCCGGAAATGGCTTCCACATCTTCCCTGCCCCCCAGATAGGCCCCCTGATTTCGGTTAAATTTGTCTTTCAGTGTTTTTCTGATCCCCTTTTGTCCTCTGAGCACCTCTTCATATGACTTTTCTATACCACTGATGCCAATGTAATCCCCTGAAATATAATAGGAATCCTCAAGAACCTTCTTCTGGTTCACCTCCCCAATATACCCAAGGGTGTGTGCAGCAATACTTTTCGGATACTTTCTGATGGCCCGCTCCTGGATGGTAAAACCAGGAAACCGGAACATAATTTCCTGCAGCATCGAAACTCTGGCAGGTAAGATCTGTTTTTCGATCAGGACAGGGTTCACTTTCTGATAGGAATCGTCAAGGGCTTCACTGATTTTGGCATACAGAACCGATGGTTGAATACCCAGGATACCGCATAGCAGCAGCGTGTCGAAAGGTTTGATTTCTGCCGCAATGGCCATCAGGTCATACGATTTCTCATTTTGCACCATTACAATCCCGTTCCGGTCGAGAATGGTACCCCTGGAAGGGATGATGATCTGCTCTCTGATGGAAATATAAGCCGACGACTTTTTGTATTTATCGTTCAATACCTGTATGGAAAAAAGCCTGATGGCAAAAGCCGCCCAGATTAAGAGAAACATTAGGGTAATTACCTTCCGTCTGGAAGCATACAGATCTTTCTTCACAACGTACAGTTTGTTTGCAAAAGTAAGCTACTTCTGTCATTATATCAATCGGAACCGGTGCCGGTTACTGCAGGATGATATCGGGGGTTGTAACCACATTGCTGCGATGTAATGCCCTGTCGATGATAGAAGTAACAACCCTGAGGGTATCGCTGTGCAAAAATAGCTGCATCAATTGCATATCAAAGGTATATTCAATCACTCCTTTGATGGACTTACTCTTTCCGTTCAACTCAATCATGGGTATACGGCTGTTAAAAGTATAGGTTGAATCAGGGAAAGTCACCTTACCATAGCCACTCTCGCTTTTTGTGTACAGGTCGATGAAAAAATTGTAATAATAATCTCCTCCCAAATGGTAGGGAGGCAGTGTGTCTGCTTGTCCCAGGCCAATGTCTCCGTCGCCATCGGTGAATTCAAGCATGAGAATTCCCCGGGTAATCTGCCCCTCGGGGTTCTTCAGCAGTACAAATTCCTGATAGGATAGCACTGGCTCTAAAGGGTAATCGTAATCGTCGGTGCAACCGTGCGAAAACCACACCGCTGCCACGGCCAGTATCATTCCTGCAATTGTATGTAACCTGATCATATACGGTTAAAGGAAACGTTTCTTTTCGTAGATTTGTTATACAATCCAGGGCTAAATTACAATATTTCATCAAGCAATCGCAAAGGGATAAAAGCATGGTAAAAGCAGGAGAAACACCATTAGGGGAACTCCGGAGGCAGGTTTTTTCAATCAGAACGGATGCCGATTTTCAGCAGGTTGCCCTTAAGGTATATCGGTTTCAATATGCAAATAATACGGTTTACCGCCGTTTTTCAGATCTGATGCACCGGAATCCTTCCAATGTTGTAACTACGGATGGTATCCCGTTTTTGCCTATTGAGTTTTTCCGCACTGCCAAAGTAGTTTCATCAAAAAGGTCACCCGAAGAGATGCTTGCATTTTTCAGCAGTGGAACAACCGGACATGAAACCTCGGTGCATTATATCCCTGAACCAGAGATTTACGAGGAGAGCTTCTCTTCCGGATTCAGGCTTTTTTTCGGGGATCCGGCCCAGTATGCTTTGTTTGCGTTACTCCCTTCCTACCTCGAGAGAACGGGTTCATCGCTGGTTTATATGTTCAGCAACCTTATCCGGCAATCAGGCGGTACACAGGGAGGGTTTTTTCTGGATGATTTCCGGGGACTTGAGGATGCCCTTCAAAAAGCAACTGCCGGAAACCGAACTCCATTCCTTGTGGGAGTAAGCTATGCCCTGCTTGATTTTGCTGCTGCCATCCGGGAAAAAATCCCGGATGCCATCGTTGTCGAAACCGGTGGAATGAAAGGGCAGAGGAAGGAGATGGTGAAGGCAGAACTGCACCAAAGGCTCATCGAAGACCTTGGGGTTCCAACCATTTACAGTGAATATGGGATGACAGAACTCTGTTCTCAGGCCTGGTCAATCGGGGATGGATTATTCCGATGCCCCCCCTGGATGCAGGTTGAAATCCGTGAAATTAATGACCCGCTGGCGTTGCTTTCCCATGGAAGAACAGGCGTAATCAGGGTAACTGACCTTGCCAACCTGGGCAGTTGTGCGTTTATCGACACCCAGGACCTTGGACGAATCGCAGAGGATGGAAGCTTTGAGGTGATGGGGCGAATGGATCACAGCATGATGCGGGGCTGCAATCTTATGATCTGACAATAGCGTCAATAAGGGCTGAAGCAAGTCGGGAAGCGCCAAACCGTAATCTGGAAGGAACAAGCCAGTCATCACCAAGAACCCATTGTGTTAGCAGAAAATAATTCAGGGCATCCTCTGTGGTGCCAATGCCTCCCGCAGCCTTGATACCTGCCGCCCTGCCCGTTTCTTTCCAAAATGTATTTATTTCCTCAAGCATCCATAAAAAAGCTTCAGGGGTGGCACCTGGCTGAATCTTCCCCGTGCTGGTCTTCAGAAAATCTGCCCCCTCTTCCAGGGCAATGCGCGATGCCCTTCGGATAAGTTCCTCTTCCTTTAGTTCACCCGTTTCCAGAATCACTTTCAGCAGGGCTTTTTCCTGGCATAATTCCGAGAATGCCCTTACCTCCTTCCGGACATAATCTTCATCGCCGGCTAACATCCGCCCCCTGCTGATTACCATGTCAATCTCCTCTGCCCCCGTATCCAGCGCATAGCCAACCTCCTGCAGCCTCAAGTCCAGAGGCGACTGCCCCGATGGGAATCCCCCTGCAACGCACGCAGTTCGTATACCCGAACCTTGTAATGCAGTTGAAACCTGCCGGGCAAAGACCGGCCAGACACATAACGCTGCCGGATGTCTACCCCCCGGTAGCTGTGCCTTCCACTCAAGTGCCTGCCTGCACATCCCGTCAATATTCTCCGTTCGGTCTGTCCCTTCCAGCGTGGTGAAATCCAGCATCCCGAATATCTGAAGGTATATGCCCTTCAGATCTGTAATACCTGCCCGCATATTACTGATTTTCTTTGTCCCTTCCTGTATATTCATGGTATTGCAATTGTAGATGCAATGTTAGCAATTATGGCCATATGTCCCCCTTTTTTGTAACTTTGCCCGTCATTTTCTGAATCATTTACAGTCTATAGGTATAGTATACTAAAACGGTATGTATGATCAAAATAACGCGGCATGATACCCTTTTCACCGATTTCAACGATTTTATCCGCAGAAACCGGCGCCGGTTTCTGGTAAAACAAACGCCCAGGGTGATATGGATGACTGGCCTTTCAGGAGCCGGGAAATCAACCCTGAGTATTGAAATTCAGAATGCTTTGAGAAAAAAGGGGTATTTCACCAAAATCTTCGATGGAGATATTGTACGTACCGGATTGTGCAAAGACCTGGGCTATTCCCTCGATGACCGGATGGAGAACATCCGCCGCATTGCCGAACTCTCCAAAATATTTCTTGACAGCGGAATCATCGTTATTTGCAGTTTCATCAGCCCGACGGAAAAAATGAGGCAGATGGCCAGAGAGATTATCGGAGCCAATAATTTTATCGAAGTATACATTAATGCCCCCTTGGAGGTTTGTGAAAAGCGGGATGTAAAAGGGTTGTATGCCAGGGCCCGACAGGGCCTTATCGTGAACTTTACCGGAATCGACAGCATTTTTGAGCCTCCTGCCCATCCGGATATCGAAGTTCGCACCGACCTCTGGAGCATCGATAAAACTGCGCGGTATATGTTGCGCCGCATCATCCCCAAAGTAAAGTATCGCAAAATCACCATCAACATATTAAACCAACCCGACTAAATTATGGTGAAATATATTCTTAATCATCTCAGGATTCTGGAAGCAGAATCTATGTTTATCATCCGGGAGGTTGCTGCCCAGTTCGAACGGCCAGTATTGCTTTTCAGCGGTGGCAAAGATTCTATCGTAATGGTGCATCTGGCGAAAAAAGCCTTCTGGCCTGCCCGGATTCCTTTCCCTTTACTCCATATCGATACAGGGCACAATTTTGAAGAGACGCTCTTGTTTCGCGATGACCTGGTGAAAGAATTGGGCGTTAAACTCATTGTGGGATCGGTACAGGAATCGATTGACCTGGGAAGGGTAGTGGAAGAAAAGGGGCCGGAAGCCAGTCGCAATGTGTTGCAAACCACCACATTGCTTGATGTTATTGAAACCCATAAATTCGATGCCGCTCTTGGAGGCGCCCGGCGCGATGAAGAAAAGGCCAGGGCCAAGGAGCGGTTTTTTTCCCACCGGGATGAGTTTGGACAGTGGGATCCAAAAAATCAAAGGCCGGAGCTCTGGAATCTTTTCAACGGAAAGAAGAGGATGGGTGAGCATTTCAGGGTTTTCCCCCTCAGCAACTGGACCGAAATGGACATATGGCAATACATTTATATGGATAAAATTTCTATCCCCGAAATCTACTATACCCACGAACGAGAAGTGTTTTACCGCAACGGTGTTTGGCTTGCCGCAGCTCCCTTTATGCAACTTAAAGAGGGCGAAGTAGTAGAAAGAAAGAGGGTTCGGTGCAGAACCATCGGAGATATTTCCTGTACAGGCCTTACCATTTCGGAGGCTAACAGCCTGGAAGAAATTATCGAAGAGATTGCTGCAACAAGAGTAACGGAAAGAGGGGGCAGAGCAGATGACAAGAGATCGGAAGCTGCCATGGAAGACCGTAAGAAAGAGGGTTATTTTTAAATCGGATTTTAACCGGAAATATATATGTCGCCTGAAAAAACCAAAGGATATCTTGATATGGAGCTGCTCCGGTTCACAACGGCCGGCAGTGTCGACGATGGCAAAAGCACTTTGATCGGAAGGCTTTTGTACGACAGCAAGTCCATCTTCGAAGATCAGATGGAAGCCATTAAACTTGCCAGTGAAAGGCTTGGGGAAGATGTGATCAACCTGGCACTGCTTACAGACGGGCTAAGAGCCGAGAGAGAGCAAGGCATTACGATTGATGTGGCGTATCGTTATTTTGCCACTCCCAAACGAAAGTTCATCATTGCTGATACTCCGGGGCATATTCAGTACACCCGCAACATGGTCACCGGAGCCTCCTCTGCCAACCTTGCCCTGATACTCATCGACGCCCGCAAAGGGGTGATTGAGCAGTCAAAACGGCACAGCTTTATTGCCTCACTGCTTAAAATCCCGCATGTAGCATTGTGCATCAATAAAATGGATCTGGTAAATTACAGCCAGGAGGTTTATGACCAGATAGTAGACGATTTTAAAAATTTTGCCTCCCGCCTCGAAATCCACGATATCCGTTACATCCCGATTTCAGCGCTGAATGGTGATAACGTAGTGGATCGTTCTGAAAATATGCCGTGGTATAATGGTCCAACCCTGCTGTATTATCTTGAAAATGTGCACATCAGCAGCGATGAAAATCTGGTCGACTGCCGTTTTCCGGTGCAGTATGTTATCAGGCCGCAGACGGAATCACACCACGACTATCGCGCTTATGCAGGCAGGGTAGCCGGTGGTGTTTTTAAACCTTTCGATCGTGTAATGGTGCTGCCTTCAGGCTTTGTGAGCCGCATAAAAACCATCGACTCGTTCGAAGGACCCCTGGATCATGCTTTCCCCCCTATGTCGGTAGCAATAACCCTTGAAGATGATATCGATATCTCAAGGGGTGATATGATGGTTAGGGAACAGAATCAGCCATCGGTAGGGCAGGATCTGGACGTAATGTTGTGCTGGATGAGTGAAAAACCCCTCCAGGCCAATGGCAAATACATTATCCGACATACCACACGCGAAGCTAAATGCCTTGTGAAGGAAATCCTGTACAAAACCGATATCAACACCCTGAGCAGGCTTGAAGAGGATAAATATATCGGGCTGAACGACATCGGAAGAGTCAAGCTCCGTACTACCATCCCTTTCTTCTTCGACAGCTATAAGGAGAACCGGAATACAGGAAGCATCATCCTGATCGAAGAGGGAACCTATAATACTGTGGGAGCCGGGATGATAATCTGAAAAAAAAGGGCTGCCCGGTTTTCAGGCAACCCTTACAAGGTTTTTTCAACGAGCAGAATTACTTCGTAAGCTGGAACTGCACAGGCAGGATGAAAATGGAGCGCACAGGCCTGTTCCTTTGTTTCCCGGGATTCCATTTGGGCATTTTTTTCACTGCTTCCATGGCAGCCTCTTCGCATCCGCCACCCAGACTGCTCTGCCTGATTTCAACAGCGGTAATGGAGCCATCCTTTTCTACTACAAATTGCACAAATACAACACCTTCAATTCTGGCATCGATGGCAGTCTGAGGGTATTTGAGGTTCTTCCCCAGAAATTCAAGCATCGACTCATACCCACCCTTGAAGCTGGCCTGCTCCTCCACCACCTGGTAGATGATTTCTTCTTCTTTCTCATCTTCTTTGGTGCCGGTAGGGGTGTAATCCTGCAACAGGGTAGTTTTGTTCACTTCAATATTGATTTCGATCTCATCCAGAATTTCTGTCTGATTGTCAACGATCTCGAGCATTGTGGTAATGGCTGCAGAAGGAGGTGGCGGAAGTTCCTGCTGCCTTTCCGTTTGCATAATGGTCTCTTCCAGGTCTGTCTTCGCCATATTGTTTGTCAGGATCATAGACTGTTTATCGTACTGTTTCAGCTCAAAGGCAAACAATACAGTCGACAATGCTACCAGCAGGCCAATCTGTATAAATAATGTACGCTTCTTTTCCAGATCTACCCGGGGACTCTTCTTAATTTCCATAATACAGGTTGTTAATGGGTTGATAAAATGAACCACTTTCAACAGGATGCAAAAGTAGTATGTTTTCTGATGCAGAACTACATCCCTGCAAAATTCACCTGCATCTTTCCCTGATTCCGGGAGATAATTTGCAGAGAATACTTCCGGAAAGGGTTCCGGTAATATCGGCTGTCAAATCAAAAAACGATGCTTCCCTTTGAATTGGGAGTAAAAATTGCAGGAATTCGGTACAACTTCCAAAAAATATGCCAGCAATCAAGGTGTAAAGAAATATTCTCAGAGGCTTTGCTGTTGGGTGTTTTTGACGGATGAACCTGTAAAACAATACGCCGAATACGAAAAACAAACCGCCATGTACAAGCAGGTCAAACCCATCAACTGCCCGCAGGGGGTCGAGATCCGGCATCCTGTTTCCGGGGAATAGGGTAAGTACCAGGATGATAATACACCATGCGGTAAGGGCTGCGATTCGGCCCCTTCGGAACATCAGCCTCCGATCAGATTTTCGTAGTCTTCCGCTGAGAGCAAATCGGTGATATCATCAGGATTTTCCATCCTGACCTTGATTACCCAGCCTTCACCGTATGGATCCTTGTTCAGCAGTTCAGGGGTTGAACCGAGTTCATCATTGAACTCAAGGATTTCTCCGCTAACCGGCATAAACATATCCGAAACCGTTTTTACGGCCTCGATGGTACCAAAGGATTCCCCCTTTGCCAGGGTTTCTCCAACGGTTTCAACTTCAACAAAAACGATATCGCCAAGTTCTCCCTGGGCATATTCGGTAATGCCTATAAACGCAATATCGTCTTCCATTCGGATCCACTCGTGATCCTCGGTGTACTTGAGATTTTCAGGGATATGCATAATGATCTGTTTTGAATTGGATAATGGGTCAAAAATAGTGTAAAAAACCAAGTCTGCAACAAAGGATTAATTTTCTCGCTTCTAAAAAAACGCGGAGGAAAAACTGTTAATAGACCACCAGTTTGAAGCCTACTCCGTGTACATTGACGATATTCACATTGGAATCGGCTTTCAGATATTTGCGTATCTTGGTGATATACACATCCATACTGCGGGCATTGAAGTAGCTGTCGTCCTGCCAGATCGTTTTCAGCGCTTCGGTTCGCTCCAGTACCATGTTGGGCTTTTCACACAACATTTTCAGCAGGGCAGCTTCCTTAGAGGTGAGCTTTACTTCCCCCTCGGGAGTCTCCAGGGTTTGCTTCTGGAAATCAAACCGGAGGGTGCCAATCTCAAACACCTCATTTTGCCTCGATACTCCTGAGGAAACAATGTCGATCCTTCGGAGTATAGCCTGAATGCGTGCGAGCAGCTCCTCCATACTGAAGGGTTTGGTGATATAGTCATCACCACCCGACTGGAATCCCTTCAGTTTATCCTCTTCCAGGGATTTGGCTGTCAGGAACAGAATCGGAATCTGTGTATCTACCTTACGGATATCCTGGGTAAGAGAAAAACCATCTTTCAGGGGCATCATCACATCAATAATGCAGAAGTCGAAATCCTGCCGGGTAAAGGTTTCCCAGGCTTCTTTCCCATTCACACACAGTACGGTAGGAAAGCCCTTTGCCTCCAGGTATGCCTTGAGAATGGTACCCAGGTTTTGGTCATCTTCGGCAAGAAGAATGCGCGTTTTATTATTCATAGTCAATCCTTATTTGGGTTTTGGAGGCACCGGATGCCTTGGCAGGGTGATTTTGAAAACGCTTCCCTTATGAAGCTCACTTTCCACCCTTATCGTTCCGGAATGTCTGTCGAGAATATACTTTACATAGCTTAATCCGAGACCAAAACCTTTAACATTGTGGAGGTTGCCGGTAGGAACCCGGAAAAGTTTTTCGAAAATCCGTTTCTGGTTGGTTTTTGATATTCCAATCCCTGAATCCTGTACCGATACAAAAAACTCCTCAGGGGTGTCACGGGTTAGAATTTTGATATCCAATGTTTTTCCCGAATATTTTATGCCATTGTCCACCAGATTGGAAATCATATTGTGCAGGTGGGTACGATCGCCTGTAATGACCGGATTTCCTGCGAGAAATTTAGTCTGAATTGTGCCATGCTGTTGTTCTACCAGGGTTAAGAATTTGGTTAGAACCTGCTGGATGAGTTCATGCATGTCCACGTGTTCAAAATAGAGGTACAAATGCCCTTTATCGATCACAGCAGTCTGGAGAATCCTTTCAGCCATCTTTCCCAGCCTTCTGTTTTCGTCGTCGATGATTTTCAGGTAGCTGTCGTAAACCTCTGTCGATTTTGCGATGTCCTGGTCGCGGAGAGCCTCACAAGCCAGTGATATTGTAGAGACAGGGGTTTTGAACTCGTGCGTCATATTGTTGATGAAATCGTTCTTCATTTCCCCGATCTTCTTTTGGCGGTAAATACTTCTGGTGATATGGAAGAATGAGAAAATCAGGATCAGAATCAGGATAAAAGAGACCGAAAGGACAAAACCCTGTTTGGCAAAAAGGTATTGATCCTCTCCGGGGAACGCTATAACAAGGTAAATGGGTTTGGATAGCCTGAGGGCAGGAAAAAGGCTATATACATAACCGGAATGCATCAGTTCTTCGCGGGTTTCTTCCGTATGTCTGAGCAGTTGGGTGCCGCTGAAAGGGAGATACAGTCCGAAATCGAACTGAAGTTTAAGTCCTTCGTTACCAAGCTCTTCCGACAGCAATTCTCCAATCAGTGCCGAATCGGTAAACCGGGATTTCATCCCATCCGGTTCCCCTTGCATCATCTTGCGGATCTCCTCCTCCAGCAGGGTTCTGGTGTAATTAAAGGCTTCAATCTCGGTGCTGATTTTCCCGATGCTTTCCAATACCGAATCCAATGCTGTTCTGAGATCGGGTCCATGTTTCATCCTGAGGTTTTTCAGGTCTTCGCGCAGTGGTATCAGCGATTCAGCTCCTGCAACAGGATCACTCCCAAGGGTGTCGTTAAGCTTAAAGAATTTAAGGGCAGAACCTTTGGGCAATACAGGAGCAGAATCAACAGCAGGGGTGAGGTAAGCGGGAAGTGGAATGGTATCTAAATACTGCGTACCCAAGGTGTCGTTTACTTCAGCATGAGCTTGTGGTTTTAATTGCTGTTGGCGTATTTCGGCGGCTGATGCCATACCAATTCTTTCGAGCCTCCAAACAGCCCGGGTTACTGCCTGATTTACCGTTTGCCTGAAATGACTCTCTTTTACCGAAATGGCTTCCCTGATCCAATACGTTTGAATGAGGATCAAACCTGTGATGCTCAGTAAACTGAATAGGATAAGAAAGCGTAATCTCCATTCTTTCATCCGTGCAAAGTTACCATTCTCTGAATCCCTGTTATATAAATGATTAACATATTTTAACTTTTATTAAAGGCTTTTAACATCCATCGAAAATAAGATGCTGTTAATTTTGTTGCGTTCAATTGAAAAACAAGATGAACCGGCACATTATCACAGGAATCATTTTAGTGTTCATAGCAGCTTTCTCTGTAACGGCCCAAACCGATACTACAAAAAAAGGAACTGCGTATTTCAAGTCCATCAGGATTATTGGGAACGATACTCTGATTGAGGAGAAAAACTTTGATTTCGGTGACGAACCGGGTCAGCAGGGGTTTAATTTCCGGTTTGATACCGGTGGGGATTCCCTCTTCATGGATGGATCTTTCAGAGGGTTTCGGTTCGATTCTGATGACTCCCTTAGTTTCGATGGCATGTTTCCCGATAGAATCACCCCTGGCATTCACCCATTCAACACCGACTCATTGCTGAATCATTTCAGGTTCAGTTTTCCGGAGATTGATATTCAGCAAGGGAAACCGTTTCATTTCGAATTCAAGATTCCTGATGGGGAGGGTTTCCGGGAACCTGTGATGCCGGGCCTGGACTTATTCCGTCAGGGAAATTTCCCGATGTTTTCGGTAGAGGATGTTGCCATTTATCCTGAATCGAATACGGTAAGAAATTTTGTAATCAAACCGGTTGCAGCAGCCGGGATTTTTTTGATTGAAGCAGAACTGAGCAATAAAAAAAGCGAATATACCGTTTATGATCAACGTGGGAAAGTTATCGCCAGTGAGAGATTCAGAAGCCAGGGAGGTACTTTCAAGCGGGTTTTAACCCTGCAGGAATTAGGAAGTGGCACGTATTTTGTTGAAGTAAAAAACGGCAGAAGCATCAAGAAAAAGCGACTTACCATTCGGTAAGATTTATCAGCCGAGTAATTCGTTTCTTAAGTGAATTTTGGTTATGGTTTTTATGCGGGAGAGGCCGGGAGGTCTCTTCCTTTTTTATTGCCCTGAAACGAACTGTTCCAGAAACCTGAGGTCGTTTTCGCTGAAAAGCCGGATGTCCCTGATCTGGTATTTCAGCATGGTAATGCGATCGATGCCCATTCCAAAAGCAAACCCGGAATAGATTTCGGGGTCGATGCCGCAGTTTTGAAGCACGTTGGGATCAACCATACCACATCCCATGATTTCGAGCCATCCCGAATATTTACAGATATTGCACCCTTTGCCTGCACACATATTGCATGAAACATCCATTTCTGCCGACGGTTCTGTAAAGGGAAAATAGGAGGGTCTGAGCCTGATGCGGGTATCGGGGCCGAACATTTCGCGGGCGAAGAAATAGAGGTCGTGTTTCAGATGGGCCAGCGATACTTTTTTGTCGATATAGAGCCCTTCTACCTGATGAAAAAAGCAGTGTGCCCTGGCCGATATGGCTTCGTTCCGGTACACTCTTCCGGGAGAAATGGTACGGATGGGTGGTTTCTGGCTCTCCATCATGCGTACCTGAACCGACGAGGTGTGGGTACGGAGGGCGATTTCAGGGTTTTTCCCGATGAAAAAGGTATCCTGCATCTCTCTGGCGGGATGTTCAGGAGGGAAGTTCAGGGCTGAAAAATTGTGCCAGTCATCCTCTATCTCAGGTCCTTCCGACACCACATAACCGAGCCGGGTGAAAATTCCGATGATCTCTTGTCTACGAGGGTAAGGGGGTGGAATGCTCCGGGGGCAGTGAGCATGGCTGGCCGGGTAAGGTCGGGCGCATCTTCATGGCCTTTAGCCCCTTTCAGATCGAATTCTTCTTTCCAGCGGGAAAAGGTTTCCTGTGCCAGGTTTTTTAACTGGTTGATGAGGAGTCCAACTTCTTTCTTTTCTGCCGGGGGTACTTCCCTGAAAAGGTCGAAAAGCTCTGTAACAGCTCCTTTTTTTCCGAGGTATTCAATCCTGAAGGCTTCCAGCTC
>CAZJZF010000013.1:0-7230 GCA_964550385.1 uncultured Lentimicrobiaceae bacterium
CTGTGCTGTCAGAACTGTCACCAGCCGACTGATGAATGGTTCCCTGAAACCTAGGTAGGTATATCCATACCGTATGGCTCTGCGGAGAATACGGCGGATCACATAACCGGCCTTTACGTTGGAGGGAAGCTGCCCATCGGCAATGGAGAAAGCGACAGCACGAAGGTGGTCGGCCACTACACGGAAGGCTACATCAATCTTTTCATCCGAGCCGTAGGATATTCCGCAAAGAGAGGCAGTCTGTTGAATGATCGGCTGAAAGATATCGGTATCGTAATTGGAGGTTTTTCCCTGCAGCACCCTGCAGAGCCTCTCGAAACCCATCCCTGTATCAACATGCCGGTTGGGAAGAGGATTGAGGCTTCCATCAGAAAGCCTGTTGTACTGGATGAATACCAGATTCCATATCTCAATAACCTGAGGATGATCCTTGTTTACCAGCTCCCGGCCGGGTTTTTCTGCCTTTTCTGCAGCAGACCTGAGGTCGATATGGATTTCGGAACATGGGCCACAGGGGCCCGAGTCGCCCATTTCCCAGAAGTTGTCTTTTTTCGAGCCATTCAGAATATGATCATCAGGCAGGTATTTACGCCAGAAGGCACGGGCTTCCTCATCGGATTCAAGCCCATCGGCAGGATCACCTTCGAAAACCGTGGCATACAAAAGTTTGGGGTCGATTCCCAGTTCACCGGTGAGCAGTTCCCAACCCCACCCGATTGCATCTTCCTTGAAATAATTGCCGAACGACCAGTTGCCCAGCATTTCGAACATGGTATGATGATACGTATCATGGCCAACCTCTTCGAGGTCGTTGTGCTTACCTGACACCCGAAGGCATTTCTGAGTATTGGCAATCCGAGGGGAAGAGGCTTCCCTGTTTCCAAGGAAAATATCCTTGAACTGGTTCATTCCGGCATTGGTGAACATCAGGGTAGGATCATCCTTGATCACCATGGGTGCGGATGAAACGATCCTGTGTCCTTTGGATTCGAAGAACGACATAAACTTTTGCCTTACCTCACTGCTTGTCATCATCATATTTGTATAGTATTAATTTTCTGAGTCTTAACTTTTCTTAACAACTGAACGGGGTGCAAAGTTAACCAAACCGGTAATTTTGCAGCGTCGTAAAGAAGAAGAATTCCACAGATGGCCAAACCCAGGTATAAATTTAATCCCACTTCGCTGGAGATCGAGAAAGTAGAAGTATCGCTGAAACAGCGGCTTCTGCAGGTTGGCTCCTATCTGCTTACCGCGGTGGTATTTGCCATTATAACAACCATTATAGCATTCCAGGTTGTTGACAGTCCGAAGGAGAAAGCCCTGAAAAGGGAAATTGAGCAATACAAGCTGCAGAACCAGGTCATTGCCGGCCAGCTTGACAAAATCGACAAAGTGCTTACTGACCTTCAGCAAAGGGACGACAATATCTACAGGGTGATTTTCAATGCAGAGCCGGTGCCTGAAGCTGAGCGCAACAGTGGAATAGGAGGATCAGAACGTTACAACCATCTGGAAGGTTACAGCAGCAGCGAGATGCTGATTGCTACAGCCAGGAGGGTGGATGAGATCAGCAGGAAACTGGTAGTGCAGTCGAAGTCGTTTGATAAGGTTTTCACACTGGCCAAGCAGCAGGAACAGCGGATGGCAGCCATTCCTGCCATCGTGCCCATCAAGGGGGGGGCTATGCAGATCATTTCCGGTTTCGGTTACCGGATCCATCCGATTTACCGTACCCGTCGTATGCATACAGGAATTGATATTGCTGCCAAAACAGGGACTCCGATTTATGCTTCAGGAGATGGTGTGATCGTAAGACCTGAGTCGAGCATGAGTGGTTACGGTAATTATGTGATGATAGACCATGGTTATGGTTACAAATCGCTCTATGCCCACCTGAGCAGGGTTGCAGCCAAACCAGGCAAAAAGGTTAAACGCGGTGAACTTATTGGTTATGTGGGCAATACAGGTTTGTCGGTTGCCCCACACTTACACTATGAAATCCATAAAAACGACCAGCAGATCAACCCGATCCACTATTTCTTCAACGATCTGAAGCCTGGGGATTACGAAGAGGTTATAAAAATTGCTTCGAAAGACAACCAACCCCTGTCGTAATATTTATTCAACAGATATTTTTTGTAATATTGATGCACCAATTCCCGGTGTTTCATGATGCCCGACCAACCCAAAGCAACCGGCAAGCTTTTCTATACGATAGGAGAAGTAGCCAAGATGTTTGAGGTAAACACCTCACTGATAAGGTATTATGAACAGGAGTTTGAGGTGATCAGACCCCATAAGAACAAGAAGGGGAACCGGTTATTTACACAGAAAGACCTGGAATATTTTACTGCGATCTTCGGGCTGATCAGGACAAATGGTTTTAGCTTATCTGAAGCACGGGAAGCCATTGCAAAGGGCATTCACCCAAAGAAGCCAGACACGCAGGAAGAGGTTATACAGCGATTGCGACATTTACGCAAACTCCTTGAAGAGTTGGATCACAATCTGAAGACGGATCAATAAAAATCTCCGGGGAGAAGATACGTTTTTACATAATCAGCCACACCTTCTTCGAGGGTATAGAATGGAACCTGGTAACCGGTAGTCCGGAGTTTTGTCATAACTGCTTCGGTATAATACTGGTATTTATCCCTGATATCTTCCGGTGTATCAATGTATTGGATATCAGATGGGATTAGCATGGCATTGAATACAGCGTGTACAAGGCTATTGAAAGATTCGGCCTTGCCGGTACCCAGGTTATAGATTCCGTTTGCCGGTTTCGAGATCATCAGAAACAGCAACACAGAAACCACATCCTTAACATAAATAAAATCCCGCATCTGCTCCCCATCGGCAAAATCGGGGTGATGCGACCTGAAGAGATTGACATGCCCCGTTTTCTGTATCTGACTAAAAGCGTGAAAAATAACTGAAGCCATTCTCCCTTTGTGGTATTCATTGGGACCATACACATTAAAAAACCTCAAACCGGCCCAGAAAGGGGGTTGCCGATGCTGTCCAAGAACCCACTTGTCGAATTCATTTTTCGACACACCATAAGAATTCAGGGGTTTATGGAAGAAAACCTGATCGTGGCTGTCGCTGTAACCCAGGGTTCCATCCCCGTAAACGGCGGCTGAGCTGGCATACACCAATGGTATAGCATACTGGGCACAACGGATGAACATTGCCTGACTGTAAAAGAAATTGAGACGGTTAAGCAGATCGGTATCTGTTTCGGTGGTATCGGTACGGGCACCCAGATGGTAGACTGCTGTTACATTCTGATAATTCTGATCAAACCAGTCAAAAAAGTCGCTCCGATGGACAAATGCTGAAACAGATTTTCCGGCAAGATTTTTCATTTTCTCATCCCTGGAGAATTCATCAACCACCACAATGTCCTTGAAGCCCTTGTTATTGAGCTTGTTCACCATACAACTGCCGATGAATCCGGCTGCTCCTGTAACGATAATCATAATCGAACTATTTAATCCGGCCGGGAGGTAATGCTTTTCCCGGTGCGGCGGGTGAAACGGAAAAAAAACTCTGGGCAGGTTTAACCTCAAGGATGTAGGTAAACGGTTCCTGACCGTCGATGGCAAGCTCTCTGGCCATTGCCCATAAAAGAACCTCTCCTTCGGATCTGAACCCGGTAAGTTTGTCGTCGAACATACCACCCACTGTAAACCTGAAATAGTTCTGCTCCCTGGTCAGATCCACCATTCTCAGTTTATTGCGGGGATTTGTAAAATATTTGACAGGGAGTATGGTTCCCTGGTCTTTCTGCCAGAAGAAGGGCATCAGATATTCAACACAAAGTGAATCGTTGCCCGGGGTTACGAAGCTGCGGTATCCGGATCTGGCTATCCCCACCTGATACCATTTTTCGCCAAACATAAAAGATCTGACCATCAGCTTCCTCAGATTACTGTCGAGATCGTCGTCATTTCTGCCGGAAATCACCAATGGATAGATGAATTCACCAAAGACCCAACCCCGCTTTCCGCCGGATTCCATTACTTCGTACCAGAAGAAGCCATCGGAGTTGCACTGGTCGGGATTACCCATCAATACTTTTTTATCGCCTGCACGAATTATTTTAAGAAGTGTGCCTGTATTGAGTTTCTCCAACACCTCTCCTTTGGTTTCGGGTGTAGCCCTGAGCCTAACTCCTTCGCCAACGATCACAGCATTGCAATCCATAAATCCCAGTTTCCGGTTTGTCAGTGACGTATCGGATCCCTGGATGGAATCTTTGGCATTGTGGAGGTTTTCGTTTTTATGGCGGCAGGATGACAGAGCTGCCAATATCACAAGGATCCATAACAGCTTATGCATAGGCGAAAAGATTTTCAGAGTTGTCAGGGTTCATCCACAAAGATAGGACAATCTGGAGGAATTTCACCCTCTAAAAGCGTGGTTACCGCTTTTTTTCCAGAGATACCCAGATCTAGAGAGTATTCATTGACATACAGCCCGATATGCCGGGCGATCACCTCAGGGCTCAGGGAAAATGCGTTGCCTCTGACAAATCCGGCTGAGGCATCCGGGTTTTCGAAGGCATATCTGAGGCTCTTTCTGACGAGAGCGTTGATTTCCGCCAGGATTTCAGCAGGAAGGCTCCGCCTTGCCACAATGCACCCGAGGGGGATGGGCAGCGATGTTTGCTGATGCCAGAGTGTGCCGAGATCCTCCACCTGTTCGAGCCCTTTCGCCTGAAAGGAAAACCGTGATTCATGAATGATAAGGCCACCATGATAAGGACCATTTGCCACACCATCCTCTATTTCGGAAAAGAGGACTTCTGATTTCTTTTGAATATATGGGAAATACCTGTTCAGCAAGAAGTTAGCCGTAGTATTTCTGCCCGGAATTGCTGTGTGTGGATCGGAGACCTGAAGGAACGAGGGAGCATTGGTGGCAACCAACAGCGGGCCACAGTCAAATCCCAGGGCACCACCTGAGGTAAGTGCGATATACTCATCAAGGATTGCCGGAATGTGGGCGTAGCTGACCTTTACAATATCCGGGATCTTGTCGGATGCCATCTGATTTAGCTCTCTGATATCAGCAAGAACAGGATGGAATTTAAACCCCGGGGTGTAAATGCGTCCATTGACCAGTGCATCAAAGATAAAAGTATCGTTTGGGCAGGTTGAGAAGGCAATTTTCAGATCAGGCATATCACAGGAGATGGTGAAAGGAGATGAAATGGCTACACAGCGCATCCACTGCGGTATTCAGATCCCATCCGGCATTTTTGCGGGGTGCCACCCGGTTTGAGACAGCACGCACCTGCAGGCAGGGTACACCGAGCATCATAGTGGTGTAAAAGAAAGCAGCTCCTTCCATGGTTTCGAGGTCAGGCTGATAAAGCACTTTAAGACGGTTAACTGATGCGGGGTCGGAATGGATTGTATCGGAGGTGATAGCTACCACTTTCGGCAAAGATTCGGCAAACCTGTGGGTTTCGGTTTCCGGTTGGAGCCATCCATTTTCGAAGGGTGGAGCATTCATGCCGGCAAAGGGAAGGTTTTCGGCGGTAATGAAGCCGTAGGAGGATTCTGAACCCAGGTCTGCGAATCTGTCCCGTTTCACGTGAACCAGAGTACCCGGTTGATATTCAGGAAGAAAAGATCCAGCCACCCCTATATCCAAAGCAAGACGGTAGGGTTTGGCAAGGAGTGCCCTGATGGTATGAAACACCGTAGCAGCAATCCCGGGACCGGTAATCAGCAGGTCGGCATCCCACTCGGGTATTGTAATAAGAGCACCGTATTCAGCATCTTCAGGATCTCTGCTGCCCAGTCCGGGCAGCAGAGCTACTTCTGATTTGGTTGCAGATACGAGAAGTATCGGTGGTTTATCCACGTCCTGTCAGTTCAGCAATTGATTTATAAGAACCCAAGACAGGATGCTATTTCTGGATGTTGGGCAATTGCAGGCCATATCCTTTTTTGCGGTCTTCAGCTTTGAGCAGGAAAGCAAAAAGGAGGGCCAGCAGGCCAAATCCCGTGAAAATCAGCATCGGGTTCGTATAATTATAGAAGGAGGCCACATTTGTAAATCGGCTTACTTCACTGTTATCTTTCGTTATGAAATGATGTACACTTGTGGTAACAACTTTTCCATCAGCACCGGGATGCCTGACAGAATAAACCGGAATCTTAAGTTCTTTCTTTGTATCGACTTTTTTAAAGGTTTTATTGGATATCTCTGTTCTCTGTACCGTATCACCAGTTTGCAGAATAACGGCTGAGATCGCGTTATCAGATCCTCTGATAAAATCGGTTACTACAATAACAGTATCGCTTTTGCTCAGTGTTCCAGCCTCATTGAGCTCAATAACATTCTGGTCGACGGTCATCACACTTGCTATATTATCTCCCTGATTGGTAGTAAAACCAGTTCCCAGGATGGCAAAATATCCGATAAAGTATTTGCTCACCACCCAGCCGATCAAAGCAGGAACGCCCATCAAACCCCAGTTTTGCACCCAGAAGATCAAGGCATAAGCAGAGCCGAGCTGCTTTTCAGGGATAATCTTAGGAACTGAAGGCCACATTGCCGATGGAACGAGTGAAAAGCCAATTCCAAGAATCAGGATGAGAGCCAAAGCAATAAGCCAGTGGTCAAGTCCCGGAATGGAGAAAATCAAATGGACAAATATGAGCAGGAGTGATCCGATGATCATAATGGTGGCACCTTTCCCTTTTTTATCGTAGAGATTGCCAAAGAAGGGTGTAAGAATTATATTGCCAAAAGGAAGCAATGCCGGAATAGTACCTGCCCAAGCTTCATTGATCATAAATTTCTGAACCATCAGGTCGGTGGCATATTTCAAAAACGGAAAGACTGCCGAATAGAAGAGGACACACAGAATGGCGATGTACCACCACGCTTTATTGGTAATGATGAAGAGGATATCCTTCAGGCGGAAAGATTCTTCAGCCGGAGGTTGCTCCTGGCTTTGGGCCCTTACGGCAGCTTCAGAAGCATCAAGTTTTTTATCCTGAAAGATATAGAGGATAAAAGCAATCAACCCGATACATGCCATAATCAAACCTACCATCAGTGGCATGGAAACATCTCCGAGCCATTTTGCCACAGGCAGGGCAAATATACAAACTGGAAACTGAAACAGCATCGTATCAAAGATTATGGATTGTCGATTCAAGTCAAAATACGGTTTTCCAGAGTTACAATGGGCGAGATATA
>CAZJZF010000013.1:7240-13917 GCA_964550385.1 uncultured Lentimicrobiaceae bacterium
CTCCGAGCCATTTTGCAACGGGAAGTGAGGTTCCAATGGCAAGACCGGTGCCGATACGTGCCATGGCCATTTCGAGACCCATGGCCAATGCCATCTCTTTACCCTTGAACCATTTTACGATAATTTTGGATACAGAAATCCCTGCCACTTCCACTCCGACACCAAATATGGCAAAACCGATCCCAGCCATGAATACCTGCGCCTTGGTAGAGAACCAGAGGATATTCCAGACCTGACCATCCAATGCGTGGGTTGAAACAGCCCAGTATTTGATACCAATCCCCAGAACCATGATAAGGGCAGCCATAAGACCTGTAAACCGAACGCCCATCCGGTCGAGGATGATCCCGCCGATGATGAGGAAAAACAGAAATACATTAAACCATCCGTAGGCACTTGTAAAAAAGCCGTATTCAGAACTGGTCCAGGAGAGCTGCTGCTCGAGCAAACCCTTCAGCGGAGCCATCACATCGGCCAGGTAATACCCGCATAACATCATAAACGACACGATGATCAGGGCAGTCCATCGGGCAGCCTTTGATTCACGCAACGATTTCTTGATTGCTTCAGTCATATCAGAATAATTAATGGGTTAGACGGAGCTAAAGTACAATTTTATTCATCTTACCGATTTGTTAAACCTTTTTTCTGGCAGCACAAAAAATGCTTTTCTTTGTTTATGCTAAAAATGAAATCCGGAATGAGAAAAGCTATAGTACTTTGGGTATTTCTGACTGCCATCATTCAGGCAGCAGCAGCTCCAATCGGAGCGGATCGTGCCGGCAGGGTGGCTGTAAACTTCCATTACGAAAGGAGCAATGGTAACTCTTTTCAAATCAGCTTCATACATCCCATTCTGCAGGGGACCCTTCCTCTCATGTACATTGTTAACGGTAGTGAGGGGCAGGGGTTTGTGGTGGTATCGGGCGATGATCGTGTGTTTGCAGTACCTGCCTACTCTCTTGAGGGCAACTATACCACAGAACGCTCTTCCCAACCACCTGCTTTCCTGGCTTTGATGGATCATTATGCGAACCAGATCCGGTATCACATTGAAAACAACCTGCCGGCAACTGCTGAAGCGATAGCATCGTGGAGCCATTATGACAAGCTGTTATTTACTGAATCCCAGGTGTTTTCTGTGCCTCCTCTGCTGGGGAGTATTGAATGGGGACAGGGTTGCTATTACAATGCCGACTGCCCCTATGATGCTGCTGCAGGGAGTGGATACTGCAACAGGGTCCCCGTGGGATGTGTTGCCACAGCGATGTGTCAGGTGATGAAATATTACGGGCATCCGGCCCAGGGGACAGGTTTTAACAGTTATTACCATCAGACCTATGGTACGCAGACTGTAAACTTCGGGGCAAGCACCTACAGCTGGAATTCGATGCCCAACTCTGCAACCTCAGCCAATACCGAAGTAGCGAAAATATCCTACCATGCAGCCGTTTCTGTCAATATGAATTTCGGTCCCCAGGGGTCAGGTTCCTATACTTCTGACGCCCGTGATGCATTGGTGGACCACTTTGGATACCACAACGGAGCTGCTCATCTGGGAAAAAGCAGCTACCCGCAAACGATGTGGGAGCAGATGATGGTGGCCGAATTCGACAATGGCAGGCCAGTGATATACAGGGGAAACAATGCGCAGCAGCAGGATGGTCATGCCTGGGTAATCGACGGCTATCAGGGCACTTCCAGCAACCACTTCCATTGCAACTGGGGATGGAACGGTTACCAAAACGGATATTTCTACCTGAATAACCTTACTGCCTCAGGATACAACTTTTCTTACGACCAGGGGGCTATTTTCGGAATCGTGCCCAGTGTTCCACTCCCTCCCGTGGCAGCTTTTACTGCCAATTTCACCAATGTATTTGCCGGGCAGCCGGTAACTTTTTCAAGCCAAAGCACAGGAAGTCCTACTTCTTTTAAATGGTATTTTGGCGATGGTGACAGTGCCACTGTAATGAATCCTGTGCACATATACACTGCTGCAGGGCAATATACGGTGACCCTTGTGGTATCAAACGCCGGGGGCAATGATACCCACATCAAGTCCAATTATATTACGGTAGCTCTTCCCCCGGCACCGGTGGCTGATTTCTCGGCGAATCCATTGCAGGTTCCTCAGGGTGATCCCGTACAGTTCACCGATCTGAGCATCAATTTCCCGGATATCCATACCTGGTATTTTGGTGATACACAGACCAGTGCACTGGCCAATCCGCAGCACATTTACCAGGATACGGGTGTGTATTCGGTTGCACTGAAAGTAAGCAATTACGGGGGCAGCGACAGCATTTTCAAAGCCGCTTACATTACGGTAACCCAGCCTTTACCCGGCGTGAATTTCGTTGCAAACCCGTCCATTACCTATCCCGGGGATACCATATGGTTCTCCGATTTGTCACTGTATTCCCCTACCCAATGGCTTTGGGATTTTGGTGACGGACAGACTTCTGCCGACCAACATCCCTGGCATGTATACTCCCAACCCGGCGGATATACTGTAACGCTGGAAGCGACCAATGCCATTGGATCAAAGAGCAAAACCGTGCTGTACTATATTTACATCATCCCCCCGCCACCACTTCCGCAAGCCTGGTTTGTGGGCGCACCAACCACCATCCTGAAAGGGGAGAATGTGGTATTCACAGACTTCTCGATGAGCAATCCCTTAACTTGGCAATGGAGTTTCCCGGGAGGTAATCCTGCAACTTCCACCCTGCAGATTCCCGGTCCGGTTACCTATCCGAATGCCGGATCATTTGATGTTATTCTGATCGTAACCAATTTTTCAGGAGCCGACACCATGCACCGGGAACACTACGTAAACGTAGGCACAGCCGGTTTGGAAAGCGTTCCGGCCACGGAGATTGCAAGGATATTCCCCAACCCTGCAAGGGATTTTGTAACCATTTCAAGTGATAAACCTTTCGGGTCTCTGGTTCTCCGTGACCTCACCGGTCGGATTATTTTATCCAGAGAGGCAGATGAAACAGAATTAACCATTCAGCTTCCCGGTGAGATTCAATCGGGGACCTACCTGCTTCAACTGTTTGGGGAAGGGGTGATTGGGAACCAGCTTCTTATGATCAACAGGGAATAAACCTACATCTTCAAACGTCAGAAATTCTTATCTTTGCCCATCCGCAAATGCAATTCGCGGGAAGATAACGAGATTACTTACCTATTCATCCAGACCATGGAATTTTCATTCAGGCAATTGATTTTGATATTGTTGGCACAGGTATTATGGCTGTTTCCATCGGTTCAGACCTTCGCCCAGCACGATGAAGAGGTGATTGTACAACGGAAGTGTGGGTATCATGAATATGTACATCTTCTGGAGGAGGAGGACCCGGGGTTTTCTTCCAGGAGGGAGCTTATTGAGGAGCAGATGCTTCAATGGCTGAAGGACAATCCCCAGGAACCGGGGCAGGGAAAGGTTGTATATACCATTCCTGTGGTTGTACACATTCTGTATTACACTTCAGCCCAAAACATCCCTTACAGTCGTGTTACAGATCAGATTGATGTTCTGAACAAAGATTTCCGCAAGTTAAATACTGATGTTTCCAATACACCCAACGCTTTCAAGAGCAAGGTAGCCGATGTGGAATTTCAGTTTTGCCTGGCACAGCGTGACCCTTTGGGGAACTGGACCAACGGAGTGACCCGGAAACAGGTAACCAAGGCGAGTTATACCATTAACGACGACAACCTGATCAAGTTCACAGCCCAGGGGGGACAGAATGCCTGGGATGCGACCAAATATTTGAATATATGGATTGTGAATCTTACGGGTGGCGTTTTGGGATACACCCAGCCACCCGGCGGACAAGCTTCAAAAGACGGTGTGGTAATCAGTTACAAATATTTTGGCACCACGGGAGCTACAGCACCTTTCAACAAAGGGCGCACGGCCACCCATGAAATAGGGCACTGGTTCAACCTGATTCACATCTGGGGAGATGACAACGGGGCCTGCTGGGGCAGCGACCTGGTAGGTGACACCCCGAATCAGGCTATGGAATTTTATGGCATTCCCTCCTTTCCTCAAAAAGATATCTGCACACCAGACAGCCCGGGAGTGATGTTTATGAATTACATGGATTATGTGGATGACGCAGCCATGGTAATGTTCACCAATGGACAGAAAACCAGAATGATATCAGCTTTAAATGCTTTCAGAAACGGGCTGAAAACTTCTGATGGCTGCCAGCCGGGCACTGGCATAGCAGAGATACCCGAAATCTTTGATTTCACCGTATATCCCAATCCCGGCAATGGACTTTTCCATCTTGAACTGCGGATGAACAGAAGTTCCGACGTTTCCATCATGGCAACTGATGCTCTTGGCAAACAAGTGTTTTTACGTTCGAAGAGTGTGATAACAGACCTTATCGAGCCGATCGACCTCCGGCATCTCAGCGAAGGTGTTTATCTCTTGCACCTCAGCACCAACGAGCAAATCATTACCAAAAGGATCGTAATCAGAAAAACGCTTTAATGGATGAGCTGAACATCGCAACATGCCTTCCTGATCCCGGGAATCAGTTACTTCTGGAGATTGCAGGCAAGGTACGGTCGGGGCAGAGGATTGATCCTGACGAAGGGGTTTTTTTGTATCGTGAAGCGCCCCTTGCATGGCTGGGACAGCTGGCGGATCTGGTGCGGCGAAAGACAAACGGCCTTGTCACTTACTACAACCATAACTTTCACATCGAACCCACCAACCGGTGTGTTTACAATTGTCGTTTCTGCTCTTACAATGAGCGCAACAGCCGTACGGTATGGGACTATACCGTGGATGAAATCAGGCAGTTAGCTGCTACGGCGCCTGAATGCATTACAGAAATCCATGTAGTGGGGGGCGTTGCCCCCGGCAGAGGAACCGCCTACTATGCAGAACTGTTGAAAGAGATCAGACAGGTGCGACCGGATGTACACCTGAAAGCCTATTCGGCGATTGAGATCAGTTATATGGCAAAGATCGACGGCATTTCCTTAGCCGAGGTGCTCAGCAGATTAAAAGTCGCCGGACTTGACTCCATACCGGGGGGAGGAGCAGAAATCTTTGATAAAGAGATCCGTAAGAAAATCTGCCCGGAAAAGGATGATGCCGAACGATGGCTGGAGGTGCACGAAACTGCCCATCAACTTGGCATTCCGACCAATGCTACCATTTTATACGGACATATTGAGGATTTCCATCACCGGATTGACCACATGCAGCGATTAAGGGATTTGCAGAATCGAACCAACGGGTTCAACGCTTTCATCCCATTGAAATACAAGCATGCCAACAATCCGATGAGTGCTGCCGGAGAAGTATCGGTTACCGAAGATCTGCGCAATTACGCTATAAGCAGGATTTTTCTGGATAATATTCCCCACCTGAAAGCCTACTGGCCGATGATTGGCAGAGACATTGCCCAGATTTCCCAGCATTTTGGCGTGGATGATCTGGACGGAACGATCCACGATTCCACAAAGATCTACTCGGAGGCAGGGTCGGAAGAAAAAAACCCGTCGCTGGACGAAACCGGATTACGCAGTCTCATCACAGGGGCGGGTTTTATACCAATGGAAAGGGATTCGGTTTACAGGCCATTGGCCTGATGCGCCTTTAATTCATTGAGATTACAAAAGGAAGTCGGGCCTGTACCCCTTTCAACTCACCCAGCGTTGCCAGCATTTCGTAGAAAGTATAATTTACGCCAAGAGATTCGCGGATGGCCTGCTGCACCGATACTTCTCCCGAAAGCTGCTTCATCAGCCGCATAAAGGGGTCTGTCTGATGCGGCAATTCAACGGTACGATAATTTTTCATCTTTGCTTCGGAGGCAGCAATTTTTATGGCATCTTCCAATCCCCCAAGGGTATCTACCAGTCCGATGCCCACCGCATCAGCACCTGCCCAGATTCTTCCCTGTCCGATGGAATCTACCTGACCTACCGAAAGACTTCTCCCTTCAGCAACCCGCTTCAGAAAATGGGAGTAAAAATCCTCTACATGCTTTTTAAGCATCGAATATTCAAAAGGATCCAAGGGTTTTAAAGGATTCCCGAAACTGCTGTGCTGATGGGTTTTTACCTCATCGAAGGTAATGCCGAGGTGGTCGCTGAACATCTTCTGCAGGTTTGGCATCACCCCAAAAACCCCTATTGAACCGGTGAGTGTATTGGGTTGTGCTACGATGCGGGTGGCTGCACAGGCAATATAGTATCCGCCCGATGCTGCATAGTCGCCCATTGATACCACAACGGGTTTTACCCTGCGTGCCAGATCCACTTCCCGCCAGATAATTTCTGATGCCAGTCCGTCGCCACCTCCGGAATTGATACGGAGCACAATGGCTTTGATTTTCTTGTTTTCTCTGGCTTTGCGGATCGTTTTTGATATGTGTGTTGCACTGATGACATTTTCTTCCCCGTCACCCATTACTATGTTGCCATTGGCATAGATAACTGCGATCTCTCCTTCGCTTTTTCCTTTGGATGATTTGTCCGGATCTTTCAGTTTTACAGCCTTGTCGTATCTGGCGAGTGTAATGATGCTGGGGCTCCCCTTGGCTTTGGGGTCAATAAGCTTTTTCAGGGTATCTATCAGCTGATCACGAAACAGAAGGCCATCGATCAGACCAGCTTCCAGGGCTTTTTCTGCC
>CAZJZF010000013.1:13937-16581 GCA_964550385.1 uncultured Lentimicrobiaceae bacterium
AAGGTTGCGCGAGTTGGCAATATTCTGCAGCATCACCGCCCATCCTGCCTTCAGGTATTTTCCGGTCTGCTCACGGCTCGATTCACTCATTCTGTCGAGATAAAAGGGCTCTACAGCGCTTTTGTAGGCATTTCCTTCAGGCCTGATGATCTGCATCTCCACTTTGAGCTTATCGGCCAACCCTTTCACAAAGGCGACCTGTGCCGAAAGCCCTGTAAACTCAATAGAGCCCAATGGGTTCATATATACTTTATCGGCGGCAGAAGCCAGATAGTAAGAGCGCTGGGGAACCATTTCCCCATACGCGATAACCGGTTTTCCGCTTTTTCTGAAACGAAGCAGTGCATTCCGTATCTCCTCCACCGTTGCCGGACCTGCGTCAAGCATACCCATATCGATAAGCACCCCTTTGATGCGTTCGTCACCGGCTGCCTTCTCCAGGCTGTGAATTATCTGATTTAATCCCGCAACTTTTTCGCTTCCAAGACCTGCGAATCCTTCAAAGGGATTCTTTGGGGCGCGCTCCTGGATACTCATATCGAGTTTCATGTGCAATAATGCCTTGTCGGGCACCGACACCTCATCTCCCGACGACATGGAGATGATGGAAGCAAACATAATAAACATAAAGAGCATCAACAGTAAACCTGACAACAGTAAGCCCACCATCGAGGCGAACATCATTTTAAAAAATTCTCTCATAATACAAATATTGAATTGTTTAACAGTGTAAAATTATATCGGAAGACATCATGTATTGCAATGGTCGTGTAAAAATAAACCATAGTAAGACGTTTAAAACGATAAAAAGTTACGCTACCCGGCATTGAGGCTTTTTATACTTTTGCTGCATATGAAACCAACACATCAAATTTACCTGTCGTTAGGAAGCAATCTGGGAGATCGTTTGCACTATCTGGCTGCTGCTACAGAGCAGCTGGAATCAGCAGGAATGAAAGTGATGGACGCTTCCGGGATTTACGAATCAGGTTCATGGGGTTACAGTAGCAGTAATCCATTTCTGAATCAAGTGCTTAAAATGGCAACGGTAATGCAGCCGGAAGAGTTGCTGCAAACCATTGGCAAAATAGAGCAGAATCTTGACAGGGTGAGGGGTCGGACGAACGGATACCAGGATCGGACGATTGACATTGATATTCTGTTTTTTGATCAGATGGTACTGAATACTCCTGCACTGCGGCTGCCCCATCCCGAAATTCCCAACAGAAGGTTCATACTGGTGCCTATGACAGAACTGGCACCAGAGTTTTCTGACCCGGAAACCGGCAGGGATATGCAAACCCTGTTGAATGAATGCAACGATGAGATGATTGTAATGCGATATAAATCTCTTTGACAATAAAAAATTATTCAGAACCACAGAAACCTGAGCAGGCTATGGTTTACAATTTTATTTGTATTGAAGGCAACATAGGTGCCGGAAAAACCACCCTGGCAAAATGCCTGGCTGAAAAGACAGGCAGCAAGCTTATTCTTGAAGAATTCGAGGATAATCCATTTTTACCATTATTCTATAAAGATCCTTCGAGGTATGCCCTCCAGACCGAACTTACCTTTCTGGCCGACCGCTACAAACAGTTATCAGAACATCTGGTGCACCGGTCGTTGTTTGAGCCCTTAACCATTGCCGACTATTACCTTTATAAATCAAGGCTTTTTGCACGAAACAACCTGAATGATATTGACTTCAGATTGTACGACAGAATTTTTCAGATTGCAGAAGGGGCTTTGCCTAAACCAGATATCATTCTTTTTCTGCAGGCGGAACCGGATCACCTGCTGGCCAATATTGTCCGGCGTGGCAGGGTGTATGAGCAAAATATCACGAAAGAGTATTTAGAAAATCTTCAAAAGAGATACATCGATTATCTCAGCAGGGAATTCAGGTTTCCGGTTATTGCCATACCTATGGATCGCTATGATTTTTTGGATCAGGGGAAAGATGTGGATACCGTTATGGATTTGCTGGAGAAAGAATGGAAGCCTGGATTTTATCTCCTTTAAACTTTCAGTTTTTATGATTCAGTTCTAACACACTGAAACCTAAACAGGAATATTTCGTATTATGAACAAAAAGAGAAATTTCAGCCTTTCAAAAACAATAAAAAGGCTGAACATTGAATCAGATGATGCTTTAAAAACCTTTTAACATTGAGGATTTTATTTCTTTTTTTGAACAATGTATTGTATTGGTGGTTTTTTTCATACTTTTGTTACCAAATATGGCAAATACCGGAAAACAGAAATCAAACTATAATAAGATGAAATTCAAGACATTAGTTCTTACAGTACTACTATTCCTGTTGGGAACTACCCAGGTTGTTCAAGCGCAAACCTCCACAGATCCGGAATTCCAGTACAACAGATGGTCGGCTTATGTGGGTGGAGGGTGGTTTCAGTACTATGGTGATATTGCCAGGGCAAACTTTTATCCCGGTAACAGCACCAGTGGTGCTGACAACGGTGGTTTTTCCTGGGATCTGATGGGTGGCGGCAACTATTGGTTCAACCCTTACTTCGGGCTGAATGCAAACCTGACCTTCGGAAAACTTTATACCCAGAAACAGGAAAAATATGACGTTACCCTTGCCAGTACAGCGATTTTTTATGATGTGAACGGGGT
>CAZJZF010000014.1:0-16304 GCA_964550385.1 uncultured Lentimicrobiaceae bacterium
GCTCCCCCTCTTGGACTTGAACCAAGGACCCCCTGATTAACAGTCAGGTGCTCTAACCAACTGAGCTAAGGAGGAGTGTTGTTTTGCTTAAAAAGCGGGGCAAAGGTAAACTATTTTTTGATTCGGGCAAACGGTGCCAGCAAATTTTTGTATTTTCGCCTGCAACAATTTTCAGGGTTGATTGTCTAACATTGGTTTACGATAATAACAGTTATGATGCAGGAGAAAAAAGGGCGTATAGCGCAGATCATCGGGCCGGTAATTGACGTAGTCTTTGACAGCGAGGAGCATCTTCCGAACATTTACGATGCACTGGAGGTTGAAGCAGATGACGGCCACAAGATTGTACTGGAGTGTCAGCAGGATATCGGTGAGAATACTATTCGTACCGTGGCCATGGATTCTACCGACGGATTGCGCAGGGGGATGACCGTGCATTCAACCGGGAAAGGAATCAGCATGCCCGTTGGGGATCACATACGGGGCAGACTTTTCAACGTGATTGGAGATACCATTGACGGTATCGGTCCGGTTGACAAACAGCAATCCTATGTGATTCACCGCGATCCGCCCCTCTTCGAGAACCTGTCGGCTGCCAATGAAGTGCTTTTTACAGGCATCAAGGTAATTGACCTGATTGAGCCTTACTCAAAAGGGGGTAAAATTGGTCTTTTTGGTGGAGCCGGTGTAGGCAAGACCGTTATTATTATGGAGCTGATCAACAATATCGCAAAGCAATATTCTGGTCTTTCGGTATTTGCCGGTGTAGGTGAACGTACCCGTGAGGGGAATGACCTGCTTCGTGAGATGATTGAATCTGGCGTAATCCGTTACGGCAAGGAGTTTATGGAGGATATGGAGAATGGTGGCTGGGATTTATCGAAGGTGGATATGGAGGAGTTGGGAAAGTCTCAGGCCACTCTGGTGTTCGGGCAGATGAACGAACCCCCCGGAGCCCGTGCCAGGGTAGCTCTCTCCGGACTTACGGTAGCGGAGTATTTCCGCGATGGGGATGAGAAATCTGGCGGAAGGGATATTCTGTTCTTCATCGATAATATTTTCCGATTCACACAGGCAGGTTCTGAGGTTTCGGCACTTTTGGGTCGTATGCCTTCGGCCGTTGGATATCAGCCAACTCTGGCAACCGAAATGGGCATCATGCAGGAGCGGATTACCTCTACCAAGCGGGGATCAATCACCTCTGTACAGGCGGTGTATGTGCCTGCTGATGACTTGACTGACCCGGCACCGGCCACCACCTTTGCGCATCTCGACGCCACCACGGTACTCAGCCGCAAGATAGCCTCGCTGGGTATTTATCCTGCTGTTGACCCTCTGGACTCCACATCTCGTATCCTTATGCCTGAGATTGTAGGGGAGGAGCATTACAATACAGCTCAACGAGTTAAAGAAATTTTACAGCGCTACACCGAACTGCAGGATATTATTGCTATTTTGGGTATGGACGAGCTATCGGAAGAGGATAAGCTGGTGGTAAACCGTGCCCGCCGGGTGCAAAGGTTTCTTTCGCAACCTTTCCATGTTGCTGAGCAGTTTACCGGAATAAAGGGCACCACTGTGAATATCGAAGACACGATCAAGGGCTTTAATATGATTATGGATGGTGAAGTGGATGAGTATCCTGAAGCAGCTTTTAACCTGGTGGGTACCATCGAAGAAGCTATTGAAAAAGGGAAGAAACTTCTACTGGAAAGCGGCCAATAAGAATAGCACATATGCATCTCACCATTATTAGTCCCGAACTTCAGCTATTTGATGGAACTGTATCGCTGGTACAGTTTCCGGGGTCAGATGGTTCCTTTGAAGTTTTGCCCGGACATACCAGAATGATTGTAACCCTTGCTGCCGGAGAAGTACGTATTGTGCAGCCAGATCAACAAACTGTTAAAATCGTTGTAAAGGGGGGGGTGGTAGAGATCAAAGATGACCGGTTGCTTGTGCTGGCCTCCTGATCAGGAATTGCTTTTTACCAGCATAAACACAGAAGCTGCCAGAATTACGGCATAGAGGAAATACTTCAGAAAAGGGGTTCCGTGCTTTATTGCCATTTTTGCTGAGACCCAGGCTCCTCCCATACTTCCAATACCCATCAGAATACCATAAAAGTAATCGACCTGACGGTGGGCGATAAAAATGGGAATTACTGCCACCGTAAACAACATGGTAATGAGTACTTTAAGTGCATTGGCCCTGAGCAATGTCATCTCTCCTGCAAGCGAAAAGGCTGCCAGCATCAGGATCCCTACGCCTGCCTGAATGAATCCACCGTACATTCCTATGAAGAAGAAAATCACAATCATCAGAATGGCCCTGCCGGGTTTGTCATGGGCAACAGCCTTGATCCTTTTCTGAGGATTGACAAGCATTACAACCAGAATCACCAGCATTACAATAGCAATCACTTTTTGCATCACTGCTTTGTCGAGATCAACAGCGATGAAAGCTCCTGGGATGCTTCCCACAATGGCCGGAACGATGTAGCGAAGGTCGTGGCGATACCGGAATTGCCCTTCTTTGTGAAAGATGGCTACACCGGTGACTCCCTGCATAAGGATGGCAATCCGGTTGGTGCCGTTGGCGGTAAGGGGATCAAGCCCAATCCACATCAGAAGAGGTAAAGAGAGAAGTGACCCACTACCTGCGAGGGTATTGATAAACCCAACCACAAAACCTACAGCCAGGACAATGAAATAATTGACAAAATCGGCCCACTGCTGAATAGGCATGCCATTGTGGATTTGGAATTACTATCTGTTGTTTGCCGGGTAAAAGTAGTAAATAGATTCCGATTGATGTTGGTTTTACGGAGAGACCAAAGATGTATCTTTGCGCTCATACTCAATGATGGAGCAACAAGAAGATAAAACCAACGGAACCGTAATCCGATCAACCGGAAGCTGGTACACAGTGCGTATGGATGATGGATTCATTGCCGATTGCCGGTTACGGGGGCGTATTCGCATGCAGGGACTTAAGGCTACCAACCCTGTAACCGTTGGAGACCGTGTTGCTGTGAGTCTTGGATCGGACAGGGATTCTGCTGTCATTACTGTTATCGGTGAGCGAAAGAACTACATCATTCGCCGGAGTGTCAATCTTTCCAAAGTGAGTCACATCATTGCCGCCAATATTGACTTTGCTTTTATGGTGGCCTCAATAACTTCCCCAAGAACATCCACAGGATTCATAGACAGATTTCTGGTAACGGCGCAGATGTATGAAATACCGGCGGTTGTGATTTTCAATAAGGTAGATCTGTACGAGAGGGAGCATTTTGCTTTTTTGGACTTCCTCACCAGAAACTATCGAAAAATAGGCTATCCCTGTATAATTACCAGCGTTGTTACCGGCGAGGGTCTAAAAGAGTTGAAGGACATGATGTGTGGGAAAACCTCATTGTTTTCCGGGCATAGCGGCGTTGGAAAGTCGGCTCTTATCAATAGTATTGAGCCAGGATTGCAGCTAAAAACAGGCGAAATATCCGACGTACATTCTAAAGGAAAACATACCACTACTTTTGCCCAGATGTTTCCTCTTACCATGGGTGGTTATATCATCGATACCCCCGGAATTAAAGAGTTTGGACTCATTGATATGGGCAAAGAGGAACTTGCCATGTATTTCCCTGAGATGTTGAAGCTGGTTGGAAAGTGCCAGTACTACAACTGCACCCATGACCATGAGCCCGGGTGTGCTGTTATTCAGGCTGTTGAGCAGGGAGAGGTGAGTCCGGAACGTTATAAGAATTATTTGAATATGCTCACTGGCAGGGAAATGCAATCCAGTGCCTGGGAGCTAAAATAGGGATTATGCGCGTTGTTATCCAAAGGGTAAAAAAAGCATCGGTAGCCATTGATAAAGTGGTGCATGGGTCTATTGACCATGGGATGCTGTTGCTGGTAGGTATTGAGGAGGGGGATGACCTTGAAGACGTTCGATGGTTGTGCGGCAAAATTACCCCTCTGCGAATCTTTAATGATGCGGCAGGGAAGATGAACCTGTCCATCAAAGAATCGGGCGGCGGGTTTCTGGTAATCAGCCAGTTTACGCTGCATGCCAGCTACAGGAAGGGAAATCGGCCCTCTTTTGTAAGGGCAGCTAGACCCGAACAGGCTATCCCTTTGTATGAGGCTTTTATCGGAGAGTTGAGAGCCGTTTCGGGGTGTATTGTAGAAACTGGTATCTTTGGAGCAATGATGGAAGTATCATTGCTGAATGATGGACCGGTAACACTGGTATTTGACAGCAAAAACAGAGAATAGGGTATGACTTTGCACGAGGCTCAGAAAGAGGTTGATGAATGGATCCAAACTTATGGGGTGCGGTATTTTGACCCGTTAACCAATATGGCGATCCTTACAGAGGAGGTGGGTGAGGTAGCCCGGATTATTGCCAGAAAATATGGCGAACAGGTGCCCAGAGAGGGTAGTGAACCCGGAGATCTTGGGGATGAGCTTGCCGATGTGCTATGGGTGCTGATATGTCTGGCCAACCAGACAGGCATAGATCTGACCCAGGCATTTGAAAACAATTTGAAGAAGAAGACAGATAGAGACAGAAACCGGCATGCCGGCCATCTGAAAACAGAAGATCATTAAATTTCAAATAATTACCGAGAATGAAAAAATCGACAGTGTTGTTACTGATGGCGTTAGCCCTGAGCATCATATCTCAGGCTCAGAGCGGGATCCGTTTCAGAGAAGGAACCTGGGCTGAACTGTTGGCCAAAGCCAAGGAAGAAAACCGGATTATCTTTATGGATGCCTATGCCACATGGTGTGGCCCCTGTAAGAAGATGGCAGCAGATGTATTTCCACAGGAAGAGGTGGGGGATTTTTACAATGCCATGTTTATTCCTGTTAAGATGGATATGGAAAAAGGGGAGGGGATTGCACTGGCACAGCTTTATAATGTGAGGGCTTATCCCACTTTGCTTTTTATCAACTGGAAAGGGGAACTTGTGCATAAGTCAGTGGGAGGTCGCCAGGCGGATGGGCTCATAGAACTTGGACGGGAAGCGCTGGATGACACACGGAATTTCAGATCGCTGGAGCTAGCCTACTTGTCAAATACAAACGATATGGAGAAGGTTATGGCTTATGCTGCTGCACTGAAAAAGAGCTATGATAAATCCTATACGGAAGTCATTAACGGATATCTGAAAAACAAACCGTTGGAATCACTGAAAAGTAAGGAGGGATGGGATATCATTCTGAATTTCATTGAGGATCCCACATCGGAATATTTTCAGTATTTCGTTTCGAACAGAGATGCTTTTGAGACTATTGCAGGCAAAGAAGCGGTTGAGGGAAAGCTTGATAAGATGATTCAGATGATGATCGGGCAGGCGTTACGGAAGAAGAGCTCAGACGCCATGGACGACTTGCAGAAAAAAATTCCGGGGATCTATCCTGAAAAAGCCGATTACTATAACAAACAGGCTAATCTCCAATACCAGCGCAGCAGTAACAACTGGCCGGCATATGGTCATGCAGTGATGGATTTGTTAAAGCAGTATCCGGAAAAGGATGAGCAAAAGATGAATTCTTATGGCTGGGATTTTTACCAGCATATTGAGGATCAGAAGCTTCTGGCTTCTATGACAAAGCTGGTGGCAGATTTCATCAAAACAAAGGATTCCTATGCAATTCACGATACCTATGCTGCCCTGCTTTTCAAGACCAAAAACTACAAACAGGCTTTAAAAGAGGCCAGGGCAGCGATTGTGCTGGCTGAAAAGGATAAGATTCCTTTTGAAGAGACTCAGGAGCTTATCAGGGAAATTGAAGCTGCAATGAAAAAATAGAGCTTCTTTTTCTTAGAATTACTTCATCATTTCAACCAGAAAGCGATAATCATTTTCATTCAGAGAATGATGCATCCCCGAGACTTTATTTTTCATCATCTGGGCTATGATCTCTTCGTCTGCTGATGCCGGAATATTGACTTCGTGGAGTCTGACAGGGCATTTCAGCATTTTAAAAAAATACTCAAGTTTTAAGATACCATCCTCAGCATTATCGGTATAGAACAGCCGGTAAAGCAATTGCGAAACCCTGTCCGGATCTCGATCTTTCATCAGCCTGAGCCAGGCCGGGTAGACGATAGTCAGTGAAGCACCGTGGGGAATGTCGTACAGCAAAGAGAGTACATGTCCTGTTGCGTGCACACCCCAGTCGCCATAGCTTCTGCCGTGCATGCAGGTGCCATTGAGGGCGAGGGTAGCTGCGTACATGATACGAGCCCTAAGTTCGTAGTCTTTCAGATTTTCCATCAACTGAGGACCAGCGTCCATCGCTTCTTCCAGTATGCCTAAAACAACTCTGTCGGCAAGCGGGCTTTCTCCCTTGCCAAACCATGCTTCCATGGCATGGGCCATCAGGTCGGCGATGCCATAGCCAGTGTATTCAGCTGAAACAGAAATGGTAAAAGCGGGATCGAGGAAGGAATGGACAGGAAAAGAGAAGGGAGATGTAAAGGAGGTTTTAATTCCCAGCGATTCATTTTGGACGACGGCGAAGGGGTTCATTTCAGTGCCTGTGGCTGCCAGCGTGAGCACAGCAATCACCGGCAGGGCACCGGATGGTTTAATCTTCCGGCTTACAAGATCCCAAGCGGCACAACGCGCACTGATGGTTGCAGCAATGATTTTGGCGGAGTCGATAACACTTCCACCTCCAACAGCCAGCACTAGATCTGCCTTCTGTGCAATTCCTACAGCAGCTGCACCATCAATATCTTCAATTACAGGATTTGACTTGATGCCATGGTATTCCCAAACCTGGCAGCCGTTAGCAGAAAGCTGATCCATTACCTTATCGTATAACCCGTTACGATGGATGGATCCTTTTCCGTATACAAGAAGCACACGTTTGCCGATGGCAGAAGCAATAGTTCCCAATTGGTCGAGCACACCGGTACCGAAATGCACTTTGACCGGATTATAAATGGTAAAGTTTTCCATTGTAAGATATTTGGTTTTGTAAGGGGAAAGACCTTCAGAAAAGAATCAACAATTCAAAACAAGATTGGTTATCAGAACTGAAAATAAATGAAGGGTTGCATTTCAGCGGAGATAGATTGATAGATCACAAAAACGATCGCGGAAGAGATGACCACTTTGGCCCACATCGGGGTGGCTATGAACCAATTCATGTATTTTTCTTTCAGACGCGAAGGCCACCAATGGAGCATAAAACCGAAAGCCATCATTAAAAATACCCATTTGTAACCAACAACAATTTCAGGGATGAGGCGAAATTGAAAATCGGTACCGATTTGATGCAGCAATTCGCGGGTACCCTGCATGGATTCGCCCCGGAACCATATCCGGGTGAAGGTGATAAAGTTGAAGGTGAGAAAAATTTTCCAGAAAGTGGAAATCCAGTGTGTGGATTTTTCCCATGGGCTCACTTTCCGCCAGTATTTGTAGGTAATAACACCGAGTCCGTTCAATCCGCCCCAGATCACAAACATCCAGCTGGCTCCATGCCATAGCCCTCCGATCAACATGGTTAAAAGGATATTGATGTTGGTGGTAATGTGTTTTTTAAGAGGGGGTATAAACCGTGTAAGCAACCAGATCACCCCGAAGATTCCTATAAAAACCGGCAGGAGCATCAGGTCGCCTGAAATTAGGATTACAAACAGCAGGATTGATGAAAGACTTATCCAGGTGAACAGAGAGCCATTACGGTTACCTCCCATAGGTATATAGAGGTAGTCTTTTAGCCAGGAAGAGAGGGAGATGTGCCATCGGCTCCAGAATTCTCCGGTATTTTTTGCTTTGTAGGGGGAGTTGAAGTTCTCTCTCAACCGGAAACCCATCAACAATGCTACGCCAATGGCAATATCGGTATAGCCTGAGAAATCGCAATACACCTGAAGAGAATATCCATACAGGCTCATCAGATTTTCGAAGCCCGTGTAACTCAAATGGTTGCTGAAAATCCGGTCGATAAAATTAACAGCAATATAGTCACCAATGAAGATCTTTTTCACAAGGCCTTTCAGGATCATCCACAGAGCGAACCCGAATTCTGCTTTGGTAAGGCTGAAGTCTTTATAAATCTGCGGGATAAACTCGGAAGCCCGAACGATGGGTCCTGCTACGAGCTGGGGAAAGAACGAGACATAAAACCCGAAATCGATAAGGTTTTTCACAGGTTTCAGCTGCCTGCGATAAATATCTACCGAATAACTAATGGTTTGAAATGTATAGAAACTTATTCCTACCGGCAACAATATGGAACCAACATCGAAATGGGTACCAGCAGTATGGTTGGCCATCAATGCCAGGTGGTTAATAACCTGAAATTTTTGTCCGAAAAACTGATTAAATGAATCAACAAAAAAATAGGCGTACTTAAAATAAACAAGGAGGGATAGGTTGATAAGGATACTGACTCCCAGGAGTAGTTTTCGGGGCAGGCTTTTTTTACTTCGGAAGATACCCAGTCCAACCAGGTAGTCGACAAGGGTTGAAAAAATCAGAATAAAGAAAAAGAAACCGGAGGACTTGTAATAAAAGAACAGGCTTAACACAAAAAGGTAACCGCTGCGAAGAGTCCGGTTTTTGGAATTGGCCAGAAATGAATAGAAAACAAGGACAACCAGAAAGAATGCCCAGAAATAGAACTGGGTAAAGATGAGGGGATGCTTCTGATTGTAATAGAATATGGATGAAAGGTATTGGTTCATCTGGTTTCAGTCCGTTTTGGGTATTCCTGATGGGTTTAGTGAAATGTCTGATTTTGAATCTGCTTTACAACTGTTTTTGAGAAGCTTTCAGCTCAAGGTGGGTAGAATAGCTTTTCAGAATTGCTTCGTACAGGAGTTCTCCTTTAATCTGGTATCCCGGTGTGGTAAAATGCACCCTGTCACGTTGCATCAATCCATTTATATACCAGGCAGGCACCGAGTTATGCCCACCCATTACCCTGAAGAAATTCCATACGCCACACTGGTAGGTTTCTGCAAGCTGGTAAATCACCTCTTCCTGCAGAGATGTGTTTTTATTGCTTCTCTTCTTTTTGATAAGCACGTCATTGGGAACCGTAAGAAGCAGGTCAGTCTCAGGGCAGGCTTCCTGAATCAGATTAATAAGGCGGATGTAATTGCGTTTATATACTTCCGGGTTAAAGTCGCGGGTAAATCCATCATTGGTTCCCAGAGAGATAATTACCAGGTCGGGATTCAGCACTTTTAATTGATCGCCGAATAGGTTGCAGCGCAGGAAAGAAGGGATGCTTGCACCATTAACGCCAAGGGAGCTATAGGTTATGCCAGGGCCATCAAGAAGGAGTTCTATGCCATAAAGTTCAAATACAGAAAGGGCTGAAGTGGTTCTGTATATTTCTAGCGTAAAGGTGTCCACAGGAATATTGAGGCTGATTTCGGAATAACCCTGATCGGGAAAATACCGGATATTGTTGATCAGATATTGATCGTCAGTTTTAAGATTGAAAGCGTAAGCATCCAATGCATCAAAATGGTAGATGCGAATCAGATTATGGGCAGACGCAGGTATGCCGGAAAAGCTCCGGAAGGAGATGGTTGCCAAACTATCGCAGGTATGCAATGCCAATCCGGCAATACCGAGATTGCAAGTTCTGCTTCTTTCTGTATTCCGGCATTTTTCCCATCGGCCCGACCAGGAGACGGAGAAGTTCTTTGGGTTATTGGAGGAAGTCATAGAAACAGGGAATATGAACCCACGACCACCAAAAAGCTGAGGTTGCAGATTCTGAAGACTGGTTCTGACCACCTGGGGGTACACATCTGTTTGTATATGGGAGCCTCCCAGATGCAGAACATTCACTCTTCCCTGGCCGAATACCAGCAGGGAATCCAGTTTGCTATAAAAATGTCCCAGCACAGGTTGTCTATCGACCGGGTTAAAGATGTAGTTGGTGTCGTATTGGATGAAAGGATATTGACGCGTATGCTGGGCAAGCAAAACTCCTTGTTTGCCAGGGCCGGCAATTGCGAGAGTGATCAGCACTATCCCACATAAAATCTTTCCCCTTCGCATCCTTTTGAACTTGGGTTATTTTGCTGATTTTTTCCAGAGTTGGTACTCCCAGATGAGGGCATTATAAAACATTTCACCGATCAAACGGGCTCCACGGGGAGAAAAATGGGTATAATCCGGTGCTGCCAGCGGAGGGTTGGCGGCAACCCAGGAAGGCATGGAGTTTTTTCCTCCCATTGCTTCGTACATATCCCAGTACGCCCCACCAGCCTTGAAGGTAGCCTCTTTTAATGCATCCCTTACGCTTTCAAGGAGCGGATAGGTAAGGTAGTACTCTTTATCTTTATAAGACATATCGGAGGGGCCAATTACAATGAATGAAGCTGAAGGTCTTACCTTTTTGAGCAGAATCAGCTGGCTGTAAAACCAGTTTCCGTAAGCCGCACATTCCTGTTCTGATTTGATGTAGGGCATTACATTTCCACCGAACTGCAAAATAAAGAGTTCGACATTCAATGAAGCATACATCTGCTGAAGCTGCGATGAGTTCAGTTTTGTAAAAACCGTACCCGAACTCCCGCGCATCGGAATATTATCCACCATCACACCAGTGCCACCTGAAAGGTCTACAGCATAGATATCAGGACTGTCGTATCCTGAAAAGCTGATGGTTACTTCACTGCCACCGGTGTTGCAAGAGATTATGCGCATAGCTTCCCGGATGGAATCGGTTTTTATCACTTCTCCTTTTTTGCTGAATTCCACGCTCACAGGAGATTTGGCATTGCCTGCAAACAAGCGAACCTGTCCAAACGGGTAGGCTGTTGCGGCAAACGTTACACTGGCATTGTAAATCGAAGAGTCATTTAGTAGCGAATCACGCACCACCGGCCTGAACCGGGAGAAGCTGGCCATAGCGCCATATTTAATGTTTTTTCCAGATGCAGGATTTCCAAAGAGGGTGTACCGTTGCCAGTTCCCTGAGAGAGATCTTTTGATGGCCATTGAATTATACAACTCAACAACAGGAACGATTCCCGGGCCGGAACCACCAAACTGGGATTGAAATTTTCTACGGAGGTAGTGTGTTATTCGGTCACCTTCAATCTGGGAATCGCCATAATGGAGAATTCGCACCTGTTTGCGGGCATTGTTCAATGAATCCAGAGATTGGAAAAAAGAGTGCAAAACATTTCTTCTCCCTTCAGGGAATTCCAGCTTTCTGGTATTCAAATCTGATAGATCAATCAATGGTTTTGGAGAACCTGAAGGCAACAATTCGTCTTCAGGTGTTTCCTTTGTGTCCAATTGCAGGGTGTCTGCTACCTTTTCCAGAGCAGAAATGTCTGCATAATTTACGGTTCCGGGAGTAAAGATCTCTTCCAGGGTGGGGAAATGCAGGGTGTAGGACCCCAGTTTTACTCCATTCGCCGGGAAGATAAGCGCCACCAAGCCCAACAGAAGGATGGTCAGAAATACAAAAACAGCTACAGCACGGGGTTTCATCGATTACTTTTTTGGAATTTTCAGTTTCTGACCGACTTGCAAGTTTCTTGGATCCTTGATGTTGTTCAGCTTCATGATGTCATCCGCCGATACACCCGGATATTTGGCGGCAATCCCACTGATGGTTTCACCTTTACCAACGGTATGGACTGTATTTCCACTGGCTGATTGTGTTTTCTGCCTGGCAGGATCTGGTTTTACAGCCTGTGCAGGGGAGGATTTTTTTTGTTTCTGCTCAAAGGTCATCCCTTCGATGCCTTTGTATTGATTAACTTTGGCTTCAGGCACATAAATTTCCAGTTTTTGCCCTACCTTGATGATATCCTTTTTAATTTGGTTCCATCGTTTGATGTCTGCGATGCTTACATCGTACCATCCGGAGATAAAGCCAAGGTTATCCCCTTCTTTTACAGTATATTCAAGCTTCGTTTTATGCGAATGATCAGCACGTTGTCCGTCCTGCTGGATAACTTTTCCGGAAGATGAGGATGTGGTCTGGTCTTCAGTTTGGGTCTGCTGACCTGTGTCTGCTTTATCAATTTGCTGTACTGGTGGTTCAGTAACGACATTAGCTCTTTTGCTGGATGGAAAGAAAACCGAATCCTGAAATGCGTATACTGAGTCGCCCAATGCACTGAATATGTTGATTTTATCCAATGGAAGCTTCACCCATTGAGATTTGGTACCAACGGGAATAATACTACTTTTGTATTCAGGGTTCATATCCTGAAGCAACGGAAGGGGAATTGAAAGTGCGCCTGCAATCTGCCCCAGATGAAGCCGTTTTTCAACGGGTTCTTTTTGGCGGAAATTTGGAACCTCTACAGCAATGGGCTTAAGATTACCCTGATCGGGATGGCTGGCAATGATATAGCAAGCAATGAAAGCCGGATAATACTCCCTGGTTTCAGCCGGTAAAAATGGGTAAAGATCATCGTATTTTCTTGATCCTCCGGCTTTTCTCATGGCTTTGTTGACACTTGCAGGGCCATTGGTATAAGCCGCAATGGTAAGTTCCCAATCGAGATATACCCCGTACAGATCCTTAAGGTATGCCACGGCTGCGGCTGTGGATTTCTCCGGATCCTTCCTTTCATCCACATAGGAGTCAATCTGAAGGTTATACAGTTTGCCCGTTGTAAACATCAGTTGCCACAGTCCGGATGCTCCCCAGGCGGAGACAGCGCGCGTATTGAGTGAGGAGAGTGCCATAGGCAGATATTTCAGCTCAGCAGGGAGTTCCTCCTTTTTCAGGATGCTTTCGAACATAGGAAGATAATCAGGGGCAAGACCCAGCATTATCTCCACATTACGGCGAACAGAATCTGATGTATAGAAATCCAGCAAATCCTGTACTTTTTCGGTATACGAGAAACCTATCGGGGAACCTGCATTTTTAATGGTTTTTATAGCATGGTTTTGTGAGATTTTTCCTGTTGATTGCCGTGAAGGTTGTCCGGACAAGGCGGTTTTAACATAGCTCAATTCCTGAAGTCCATAGAGTGATTTAACCATAGGATCAAATCTGGTTATTACCTGACCTGAAATTTCCTGAAGACTCAGAACAAAAAAGGTAATGCCAAAGAAGATAGCTAATAGATTGATTCTGATATTATTCATATTGAATACGCTTTATAATACAATTTTCGGACAAATGGCGGGCATGCCTTTCTGTAATCATTCAAACCGGCTTACAGTTTCAGGTTTTTTGAAGCATCTACGCGGGTCTCAACCCTGTTTCCATTTTTATAGACTAACTGATAAACTACCTCACCTTTTGAGTCGTAGAAAGTCCATGTGCCATTTCGCAGCGTGTTTTTATAGGAACCCTGATATTTCTTCTGCCCGTTGGCATAGTATTCTGTTACCTTGCCATCTGGTTTTCCGTTTGTAAACTTTTGTTTAAGGTATACCTTGCCGAACTGGTCGTAGAAAGTCCAGGAACCTGTCCTTGTGCCGTTTTTGTATTTCCCCTTTTCCTGCAGGTTTCCTGTTTCGTAATATTCTGCTGCAGTTCCGGTCTGAACGCCATTCCTGTAATTTCCTTCCGATCGTTTTTTTCCTGTCATATAGTATAAAACTGACCGGCCATTCTTCACCCCCTGCCTGTACTGAATGAGGTAGCGGGGTAATCCGTCATTATAATACCCTTTCCAGGTGCCATCCATTTCGCCATTGATATAGGCACCTTCATCTTTTATCTGCCCGTTTTCAAACCAGTTGATCCAATACTCATAGGGTTTGCCTTCACGGTACAGCCCTTCCTGGAGTTTTTTCCCCGATTCATACCAGGTAGTCCATAGCCCATCACGAATACCGTCCTCGAAATTTCCTTTTTTCCATTGTTCTCCGGTTGCATACCAGTAGATCCATTCTCCATGCTGATCCCCTTTCATAAAGGTGCCCCGGCTTGCCTTTCCTCCGGTTTCGTGAAAATATATCCAGATGCTGTCCTGCAGGTCGTCGGCAAGTTTTCCTTCCATTTCGGGTTTGCCGTTTTTATACCACCATCTTGCATATCCATTGAGTTTTCCGCCCGAATAATTTCCTTCGAATTCCTTTTGTTCGTTGTCGAACCAACGTAAAACAGAACCTTCTGCCACCCCCTTCACATAATGTATCTCTTCGCTCTTTTTACCGTTTGGATGCCATTGTATGCACAGTCCATCTTTACGGTCATCAAAATAGAAAGCTTCCTCTTTTTTCTTTCCATCTGCATACCAGGTAAGCCATACACCCTGTTTGAGGCCAGCTTCCACCATGCCCTCTTCTTTCAATGAGCCATCTGGGTACCAGGTTTTGTTTTTCCCTTTTTCAATATTTATTTCGCTCATTTTGACCCCATTGTGATACCAGTTTTCCCAAAGGCCGGTTTTCACACCTTCATTGTAGGTTCCCCGCGTCTGGAGTTGTCCACTGGGATAGTACCTTGACCATTCGCCACTTTTTGCACCTCTGGCTATGTATCCCGATTCCTCGATTTGCCCGCTTGCATACCATGTTTTGGAGGTTCCGTTTTCGACATGGATTTCGGAGATCAGGGCACCTTGTTTCGACCATGCCTTCCAGATCCCGGATTTCTGGCCGAGGTTATACTCCCCTTCAATCATAGGTTGCCCGTTATCGAACCAGGAGGAATAAGTGCCGTGCAGCTGACCCTCTGCCATGGTTCCTTCTTCCTTCAGTTTGCCTGATTGGTACCAAACCCGGTATGGGCCATTTTCGTGATGAATTTCGCTTTTTGGTTTTCCGTCCATGTACCAGGCTTTCCAAAGGCCTGTTTTTTCTCCGGAGGCATTGTATGCCCCTTCTTCCATTTTCTTCCCGTTGTTGTAAAAGAACTCCCAGTTGCCTGTACGGATTTCTTCGGAATTGCTACGAATCACGGTGCCGCGACTGGATATTTGTCCGTTGGACCAACGTGTTTCGGATTTCTGCTGGGCCGATATACCCAGTGAGAATACTAGTGCAAACAGCAGCAGGAAGAGGTTTCTGGCCATTGGTAAATCGGATTTTTTTGACGAAGGGCAAAGATACACCCTTAGCGGTTACGGTCGGTGGTGAAAAGCACTAATTTTTGAAGGGCATCACCATAAGCGGAGTGGGGTAGCCTCTGGATAATTTCCAACGCTTCATCCCTGTATTGGCACATTTTTTCTGTCGCATAGTTCACGCCACCCGTGTCGGCGACCATCCTGTACAAGCGGGCTGCTTTTTTAAAATCTTTTCTGAAAAACCGTATTGTGCTCAACATTTCAGTCTTGTCTCTCCATGAGCTGTTTTGATGAGCATATATCAGTGGGAGTGTCAGTTTTTTTTCCTTCATGTCTGTACCTGTCGGTTTCACTGATGAGTTTCCTGAGGTGTAGTCAAACAGATCATCTTTGATTTGAAAAGCGATGCCTGTTTTTTCACCAAATTCATACATCAGTTTAATAGACTCGTCATCAGCACCGGCAGCTTCAGCACCAATTGCGCAACAGGAGGCAATGAGGGTGGCTGTTTTTTTTCGGATTATTTCGAAATATATCTGTTCGGTGATATTGAGCCTCCTTGCTTTTTCGATTTGCAGAAGTTCTCCTTCGCTCATTTCTCTGGTAGCATCGGAAACGATCTTCAACTGTCTGATAGCATCGTGGTTGATGGCCAGCAGAAGCCCCCTTGACAGGATATAATCGCCAACCAGCACTGCGATTTTATTTTTCCATACCGCATTCAGTGAGAGTAATCCGCGCCGTTGCCATGCCTCATCCACTACATCATCATGGATTAGGGTAGCAGTATGCAGCAATTCTATTAATGCAGCTCCCCTGTGGGCCTTTTCATCGATTTGCCCGTGCAGCCCGGCAGAAAGCAGCACAAAAAGGGGGCGGATTTGCTTCCCTTTTTTGCGAACCAGGTACTTTGCAATGGTATTGAGTAAAGGGGCATTGCCCTTTAGTGCATTGTGAAATACTTTGTCAAAGGCTGCGAGATGAGGCGCCACCAATCCGGTAACATCTGATAATTCTCCCATAAGCTGGCTTTTTCAGCCCAAACTTACGAATTTATCCCGAAGTACAGCCAGGAAACTTTTTGGGTGGAAATCACCTATCTGAAAGGCAATACCGCGTCGAGGGTACGCTCTTTCCAGTCCTCCCATCTTACATAGAGGTTTTGACCAGCTGCGTTGATGGTTTCGTGGGCATTGGTTGCATCAGCAATGCGACTTAAAGAAATATCTGCGAGGAGACCCGGTTTTTCATTCCCTCCACCGGTAAAGTACCTTACCTCTTCAATAGGGAAAAGGTTTACAGTAAGCCTT